>JBGUER010000015.1:0-29862 GCA_041821285.1 Clostridiaceae bacterium | reverse complement strand
GTTAGTAAAAAAAGCATCTTCTTTTAAATCTGACGTTTATGTAGAATTAAACGGAAAAAAAGCCAATGCTAAAAGTCTTATTGGTGTTTTATCGTTAGGTGTTTCCGATGGAGATACAGTAACTATTGCTACATCAGGCAATGACGAAGTATATGCTCTTGAAGAAATTGTGAAAATACTAAATTTATTAAAATAAAAAGGCTACAAGCCTTTTTATTTTATTTTCTTTAATAAATTTTTACTTCTAACCAAAAATATCAACATAACCACTCCAGCTACACCAATTAAAATATATACTATTCTTGCTATAGCTCCAGAACCAAATATAAAACCAACTAAGTTAAAATTAAATAATCCTAGAAGTCCCCAATTTATTGCACCAATAATAATAAGAATAAAAGATATTTTGTCAAGCGAACTAAATTTATACATATATCTACTCCCTTTATGTTTTCTATTAAAGTATATTATAATTATATATTTTATATACCACGAACATAAAAAGTTTATTTTTTTTAATTATATGTTATAATGTGAAAGAATAATAAAATATATTGTATTATGTACGGGAGGTATTTATGAAAACTTTATACGAAACACCATTAAACAAAAGATATTCTTCTAAGGAAATGAGTTTTTTATTTTCTGAAGATAAAAAATTTAAAACTTGGAGAAAATTATGGGTTGCTTTAGCTGAAAGTGAAAGGGAACTTGGAATCAATATCACTAGTGAGCAAATTAAAGAATTAAAAGATAATGTAGAAAATATAAATTATGAAGATGCTGAAAGAAAGGAAAAAGAAATTCGCCATGATGTTATGAGCCATGTTTATGCCTATGGACTTCAATGTGAACATGCAAAAAAAATAATTCATTTAGGCGCAACTAGCTGCTATGTAGGAGATAATACAGATATTATCATAATGAAAGAAGCACTTTTACTTATCCGAAAAAAACTATTAAGTACTATAAGTGCACTAAGAAATTTTTCTGTGGAATATAAAGATATGCCAACTTTAGGGTTTACTCATTTTCAGCCAGCTCAGTTAACAACAGTAGGTAAACGTGCAACTCTTTGGTTACAAGACCTTATTTTAGATTTAGAAAATTTAGATTTTGTAATAGATTCAATGAGATTTAGAGGAGTTAAAGGTACTACAGGAACCCAAGCTAGTTTCATGGAATTATTTTCACAAAATGAAGCTTTAGTTAAAGAATTAGATAAAAAAGTATCTAATAAAATGGGGTTTGATAAAAATTTCGCCGTAACTGGTCAAACTTATCCAAGAAAATTAGATTCTATAATATTAAATGCTTTGTCATTAATCGCTCAAAGTGCATATAAATTTAGCAATGATATTAGATTACTTCAAAATATGAAAGAAATAGAAGAACCATTTGAAAAAAGCCAAGTTGGATCTTCCGCTATGGCATATAAAAGGAATCCAATGAGAAGTGAAAGAATGGGTGCTTTATCAAGATACATAATAATAGATTCTTTGAATCCAGCAATAACAGCTTCTACACAGTGGTTTGAAAGAACGCTAGATGATTCTGCAAATAAAAGAATATCTGTAGCTGAAGCATTTCTTGCTTTAGATGGTGTTTTAAATTTATATATAAATATAGCTTCTAATTTAGTAGTTTATGAAAAAGTTATAAAAGCTCATGTAGAAAATGAACTTCCTTTTATGGCTACAGAAAACATTCTTATGGAATCCGTTAAAAATGGTGGAGATAGACAATACCTTCACGAAAAAATCAGAATCCATTCTATGGCAGCTGGTAAAAGAATAAAACAAGAAGGCTTAAGTAATGACTTAATTGAACGAATAATAAATGATAGTGATTTTAACATGTCAAAAGATGACATATTAAATATTATAGATCCTATAAAATTCACAGGAAGAGCTTCGGGTCAAGTTATTGATTTTATTAAACAAGTAGACATTATTTTATTTGAAAACAAGGACTTGATTAATGAAAAAGTAGCTATAACCGTTTAAGCAAAAAAATAAATTTTAAAATTATTAATACGTGGAATTAGAAGGTTTGCAACTTTCTAATTCTTAATTTTTTGAGCAAATCCATTTCACTAAAATATATTTTATTATATTTATATGTTTTTCCACAAAAATTAAAGGATTTTAGTCAATTTTATCGAAATATATAGGTAATTCTATTCGCTAAATATCTATTTAGCGAAAACAACTGATTTGAAGAAAAAATAGGAGGAAACTATGAAATACAATTTAAATGCAATATACGATGAAAGCTTTCCAGAAACTTTAAACAGCTTTTTAAATTATTTAAGTACTATACGTGGAAAGTCAATTAATACAATAAATGGTTATAGAGGAGATTTATTACTATTTTTTAGATTTTTAAAATTATATAAAGGAGTCGTTCCAAAAGACTCAGATTTCGACCAAATAGATCTATCCGATATTGATAATGAATTTTTAAGAAATATTACACTAAACGATTTATATGCATTTATTTCTTTTACAGAAAACTACAGAGATAACGGAACATATGCTCGAGCTAGAAAAGTTGCCACGCTAAGATCATATTTTAAATACTTACATACTAAAGTTAAAATAATTGATTTAAATCCTGCTGCAGATTTAGAATCTCCAAGTATAGATAAAAGGAATCCTATTTATTTAACCTTAGAAGAAAGCAAAAGTTTGCTTAATATTATAGATGGCAAAAATAAACTTCGAGATTATTGTATAATAACACTATTTTTAAACTGTGGCCTTAGACTTTCAGAACTAACTTCTATTAATATATCTAAGATTAAAGGGGACATCCTATCTGTGGTAGGAAAAGGAAATAAAGAAAGAACTATCTATTTAAATAAGGCATGCATTAAATCTATAGATAATTATTTACCTATAAGAAATTCCCTTATAGATAAAATAAATTTAGATGATCGAGATGCATTGTTTATATCTAGTAAGTATAGAAGGATAAATAAACGAACAGTAGAATTATTAGTTAAAAAATACGTTAAACAAGCAGGTCTTTCAGAAGATAAATATACTCCTCATAAATTAAGACATACTGCAGCTACCTTAATGTATAAATATGGCAATGTGGATATAAGAAGTCTGCAGCAAATACTAGGCCACGAAAGTGTTTCTACAACTCAAATATACACTCATTTAGATGATGAAAAGCTAAGAGAAGCTGTAAAGTCAAATCCATTAAGTGAAGAATAAGCGAAGAGTAGAAATTGTAAAATTTCTACTCTTCATTTTAAAAAAATTTATCTTTTATTAAGAACTATTAACCCTGGAAATTCTTCATGAGTCATTTCCTTCATCTTTTCTTCATCTGCTAATATATCTTTAATATCTTTTATATCATCTATGAAATCTACAGATGATTCACTAATATAATCATCCCCTTCTCCTTCCATTTTAACCAAAACCTCATCATTCGATTCTTTGTATTCCTCTTCACCATCTATTATTTCATCTATTCTAATAGCTTTTGTATCATACCCTTCCATTTGTAAACATTTTCCACAATTATCACATATTTTATTTGGGTCTAAATCGCATCTTTCACATTCCCCACAATTATCACATTTTTTATTAGGATCAAAAACACAAAATTCTCTATTCATAAATACACCTCTTTTAATTATTCTATAGCATTATAACAAATAAATGAGAATAATTCAAAAAAACATTTTCTTAGAACGTGAGTTTGAATTTAGAAACCTATTATGCTATAATCTTTTAAAGAGGTGAAGGTAATGAAAGAAAATCTTGAAAGACAAATGAAAGTATATCATTATATCAAATCTTACCAATCAGAAAAAGGATATCCACCATCAGTGCGAGAAATATGTAAGGCTATAGACATAAAGTCTACCTCAACAGTGTTTAGTATTCTAAACAAACTAGAAAAAAATAATTTCATTAAAAGAGACAAAACAAAACCTAGAGCTATTGAAATCCTAGATAACAACAAAGGAAAAAAAGAAATGATTGACGTTCCTATTTTAGGTAAAATAGCTGCAGGAAATCCTATACTAGCTTTTGAATCAATTGAAGATTTTTTCCCCCTACCAATGGACTACGTTAAAAGTGACAAAGATTTATTTATGTTACATGTATCTGGAGAAAGTATGATTGAAGCTGGCATATTAAATGGCGACTTAGCTATTATTGAAAAAACAAATTCTGCTGAAAACGGTGATAAAGTAGTAGCTCTTATAGAAAATGAAGCCACACTTAAAACATTTTATAAAGAAAGAGATTATATAAGACTTCAACCTGAAAATCAAACAATGGATCCAATAATAGTTTCTGATTGTAGTATTTTAGGCAAGCTTGTAGGATTATATAGAGAATATTAAAAAACAGGGACCTTTATGGCCCCTATTTTAATACATTAGATATCGCAATTAATATTCCTATTTTTGCGTGGTCGTATGTAAGTCCACCCTGAAGGTACCCAATATATGGTTCTCTTATTGGCGCATCTGCCGACAATTCTATAGAAGCACCTTGAATAAATGCACCTGCAGCCATAATAACTTGATCTTCATATCCTGGCATTTCCCAAGGCTCACATTCAACAAATGAGTCAATTGGAGATCCATATTGGATTCCCTTACAAAATTTAATTAATTTTTCTTTATCATTAAATTTAATAGCTTGAATTATATCACTTCTTTTTTCATTATATTTTGGAATAACTTCATAACCTAAAAGCTCCATCATTCTAGAACATAATATAGCTCCTTTTACAGCTTCCATAGCTACATGAGGTGCTAAAAAAAGTCCCTGAAACATTTGTCTCATAACACCAAAAGTTGAACCACACTCCCCTCCTATTCCAGGAATAGTTAATCTATATGAAGCATTTTCAACTAATTCTTTTCTACCGGCTATATATCCCCCAGTTGGTGCTATACCACCACCTATGTTTTTAATTAAAGACCCTGCTATTAAATCAGCACCAACATCTGTTGGTTCATTTACTTCTATAAATTCCCCATAGCAGTTATCTACAAAACATATTACGTCCTTTCTTATTTCTTTAATGAAGAGGATCATTTCTTTAATATCTTCAACTGAAAAAGATTTCCTAAATCCATAACCTGTGGATCTTTGGATATGAACAAGTTTAATGGTAAAATCATTTTTAAGTTCTTTGCCTACTTTTTCATAATCTATTTTGTCATTTAATAAATCTATTTGTTTATGAGCTACATTAAAATCCCTTAAAGATCCCATATTATCAGTTTTTTCTGTTCCAATAATACTAGCCAAAGTATCATAAGGAGTTCCACAAATACTAAGCATAGTATCTCCTGGTCTTAAATTTCCGAATAATGCAGCTCCAATAGCATGAGTTCCATTAACAAAATGAGGTCTAACAAGCGCCATTTCACAATTAAATATTCTAGCATAAACTTTATCTAAAGAATCTCTTCCTATATCACCATATCCATAACCAGATGAATTTGTAAAATGTGAATCACTAATTCTTTCTTCTTGAAATGCTCTTAAAACCTTTAATTGATTAAACTCTCTTATTTCATCATATTCTTTGAATATTTTTTCTACATCTTTCTTTGATTTTTCATAAATATCTAAAACCTTATTGTCAATATTATAATCCTTTAATAATTCCTTCGTTAAATCTAGCATATTTACCTCCAATTCTAGTATTCCTAATAAATATTACCACACAAAAATAGAACAGGCAAATAAACCTATTCTATTTTAGCATCTAAATCATATGTTATTTGTTTTGAAGGATTTATAGTAGATATAGCATGTTTATATATCATCATTTGTTTTCCGTCACTTTCCAATAAAACTATGAAATTATCAAAACCTTTTACCAACCCTTTTAATTGAAATCCATTAACTAAAAATATAGTAACAGGTATTTTATTTTTTCTTGCTTCATTCAAAAATAAATCTTGCAAATTACTAATCATTTTATTCATATCCCGCCTCCTTATTAATATTTTATATTCTATATAATTATTAAAATTCCTCTATTTTATTTAATATAAATTTTGAAACTTCTTCATCATTTTTATATTCATCTTTATTTATCCAGATAATACTTTTATCTCTTCTAAACCAAGTTAATTGCCTTTTAGCATAATTTCTACTGCCCTTTTGTATACTTTCTATTGCGTCATCTTTTGATATTTTTCCATCTAAATACTTAAGAATTTCTTTATATCCAATTCCCTGCATAGATTGATCACTTTCAGAAAGTCCTCTAGTTTTTAATTTAGAAACTTCATCTATAAGTCCATTATCTATCATATTTATTACTCTATCATTTATTCTGTTGTATAGTTTTTCTCTATCCATAGTTAAAACAAAATAAAGAAGATCATATTCACAATTTGATTTATTTTCCTTTGCAAATTGACTTATAGGCTTTCCTGACAATTTATATACTTCAAGAGCTCTAATAACTCTTTTAATATTATTCGGGTGAATATTTTCATAAGACTCCCTATCTACATCTTTAAGAAGCTTATGAACTTCTCCATTCCCTTTTATGTTGGCTTCCTTATATAAATATTCTCTATACTCTTCATCTTTATATACACTAGTAAAATCATAATTATTTATAATAGAATCTATATATAATCCAGTTCCGCCAACAAGTATTGGAATATGTCCTCTTCCATTTATATCTTCAATTTTATCTTTAGCTAAATTTTTAAAACTAGAAACACTAAACTCCTCTTCTGGTTCTATAAAGTCAATAAGATAATGCGGTATACCTTTCATCTCTTCTTTATTTATTTTAGCTGACCCTATATCCATGTGTTTATATATCTGCATAGAATCACAAGATATTATTTCTCCTTTTATCGCCTTTGCTACATCTATTGAAATATTTGTTTT
This sequence comes from Clostridiaceae bacterium, assembly GCA_041821285.1. Lineage (GTDB taxonomy): Bacteria > Bacillota > Clostridia > Clostridiales > Clostridiaceae > JAJBWD01. The sequence goes on along the minus strand of JBGUER010000015.1, from coordinate 22,957 downwards.
TCCTACAGCTGTAGGACCTGACAAAATAACTAATTTATTCATTAATTCACCTACTGTATCCTTTTAAATCTTTTTTCTAATTCGTTTAAACTAAATTTTATTATAGTAGGTCTGCCATGAGGACAATTAAAGGGGTCTTCAAGCCTACCTAATTCATTTAATAATGATTCTACTTCCCGAGTATTCAATTCTTGATTAGCTTTAACTGCGGCTTTACACGCCAAAGTAGCTATTTTATTATATTTAATATATACACTGCTAGTATTTTTAAGTTCTTTTATATTGTTCAATATTTGCATAAATAAATCAGATAATTCAGGTTTACCAAGAAACATAGGAACTTCTTTTATACATATTGAATTATTACCAAAAATTTCTATTAAAAACCCTGACTGAGAAAAAATTTCTTTATTTTCTATATAAACATTTATATCTTCATAGGATAAATCTAAAACAACAGGAGAAATCAATATTTGTGCTGTTACCTGTAATTGATTGATTTGATCTAAATATTTTTCAAACAATACTTTTTCATGCGCTGCATGCTGATCTATTAAAAATAAAGTTTCTTCATATTCACATAATATATACGTCTTATTAAATTGACCAATAACCCTCATTTCAGGAAGTTTAGATCTTTTATCTTCTACTATTTCTCTTTTTAAATCTATTGGTATATCTATAACATCTGGAATATCTTTTTTATCTACTCCATCTCTTATCTTATAAATATCACTATTGGTTTTTTCATGAGATTTTATATTATTTATCAAATCTTGTTTTTCATTATATAGGTTTTTATTTTCTCCATATTCTATATTAGTATTTTCAAATAGTTTTGGGGTATCTTCAACAAAATTTGGTTCTTCTACTCTAAAACTATTTAATTTACTATTTTTTATAGCTTTATGCACTTCTTCAAATACTATCTTAAATACTTCTCTTTCATTATTGAATTTTATTTCCAATTTTGTAGGATGTACATTTACATCTATAAATTCTGGATAAATATCTATAAACAATACAAAGAACGGGAATTTATTAATAGTTAAAAATGATTTAAACGCATTCTCTACTGCTGCTGTTATAAATTTACTCTTAACATATCTTTTATTTACGAATATACTTTGATAATTTCTACTTCCCCTTGATAATTCCTCATTGCCTAAATAACCATATACAGACATAGTATCTCTGTGTCCTTCAAAATAAAATACATTTTCATATATATTTTTCCCATATAAGCTAAGCACTGTATCATTAGAATTATCTGTTCCATAAGTAGTAATAACTTTTTTATCGTTATTTATCAAAGTAAAAGCAATATTTTTATTAGCAAGAGCTATTCTTGTTACTATATCTGAAATAAGAGCAGACTCTCTTCTAGGTGATTTTAAAAATTTTAATCTTGCTGGCACATTATAAAATAAATCGGAAATTTCAATGCTAGTTCCTATATTAAACCCAATATCTTTTATATAGTCCTTATATCCACCTGAAATGGATATCTCACGGCCAAAATCAAACTCCGCACACCTAGATTTTAAAACAACTTTTGAAACAGCTGCAATACTTGGAAGCGCCTCTCCACGAAATCCCATAGTACTTATACTGTATATATCATCAATTGATTTAATTTTACTTGTACCATGAGTTAAAAAAGCAGATTCTATATCATCTTTATGTATTCCTTCACCATCATCTAAAACTTTAATATAAGTTTCTCCACCATTTTTTATCTCAATTATTATATTTTTAGCTTTAGCATCTATACTGTTTTCAACCAATTCCTTAACAACAGAACTAGGCCTTTCAACAACCTCTCCTGCCGCAATTTTATTTGATGTATTATCATCTAAAATATTTATTCTTGACATAGTATCACCTTCTACTAAACAAACTTAGCTTTTTCACAAATTTTATTCAATTTATTTAAACATTCTATTGGAGTCATATTTAAAAGATCCATGTTTTTAAGTTCGCATATTAAATTATCTTTTTCTAATTCATTAAAATCCATTTGTTTTCCTTCTAGGCCTAAAGATATTTCTTGGCTTACTAAAGCCTCTTTTTCTTCTATATTATTTGCCTTTTTCTGATTAAATTCAAGCTCTTTTAATATTGTTCTAGCTCTACTTAAAACCTGCTCTGGTAGTCCTGCTAATTTTGCAACTTCTATTCCATAAGACTCATCTGCTCCACCACGTACTATCTTTCTTAAAAAAGCAATTTCCTTTCCAATTTTCTTAACTGAAACAGAATAATTTACAACTCCATCTACTTTTCCTTCTAAATTAACTAATTCATGGTAGTGAGTTGCAAATAGTGTTTTACTTTTCATATCAGGATTATTGCATATATACTCTATAACTGACCAAGCTATGCTTAATCCATCATAAGTACTTGTGCCTCTTCCTACTTCGTCTAATAGTATAAGAGAGTTCTTCGTAGCGTTTTTTAAGATATTCGCTACCTCCCACATCTCAACCATAAATGTACTTTTACCATTAGCTAAATCATCAGATGCACCTATTCTTGTATATACCTTATCACATATTGATAGATTAGCTTCCTTAGCTGGAATAAAGCTTCCCATTTGAGCCATTATAGTTATTAAGGCTATTTGTCTCATATACGTAGACTTACCTGCCATATTCGGCCCTGTTATTAAAATAAGCTGCTGATCTTTTTCATTAATATAAGAATCATTTGAAATAAAACCTCCTGAAGGAATCATTTTTTCAACCACAGGATGTCTTCCCTCTTTTATATTTATTTCGCCTTTTTCATTTATCTTAGGTTTACAATAATTATTATCAAGTGCAACTTTAGCTAGTGAACTTAATGAATCAAGTTGTGCTAATATTTTAGCGGATTTTTTCATTCTTTCAACTTCACTTTCTATTTTATCCCGTATTTCAATAAAAAGGCTATATTCTAATTTTAAAAGTTTTTCTTCTGCTCCTAAAATCTTACTTTCCATCTCTTTTAATTCTTCCGTTATATATCTTTCTGCATTAGCTAAAGTCTGCTTCCTTATATAATTTTCAGGAACTAAATCTAAATTAGTTTTTGTGACTTCTATATAATAACCAAAAACACCATTATAGGAAACTTTTAATGATTTAATACCGGTTGATTGCTTTTCCTGCTGTTCTAAAGCTGCTATCCACTTTTTCCCGTTTAATTTAGCTTGCCTTAAGCTATCTATCTCTTCATTAAATCCTTCTTTTATTATATCTCCATCCTTAACAGATAGAGATGGACTATCTTTTATTGAACTATCTAATATTTTATATACGTCTTCTAATAAATCTAGATTGCTATACATTCTACTTAAAAGATTTGTTTTGAAGTTTAGCAAATTAGTTTTTACGGAAGGTAATTGTCCAATAGACATTTTTAGTGCTAATAATTCTTTTGCGTTTACACTTTTAGCAGATACCTTTCCAACTATTCTTTCAATATCATAAATATCTTTTAAATTTGCTTTTATTTCCTCATGTAATGCTATATTATTTTTTATTTCTTCTACAGCATCTAATCTTTCTGTAATATCAGTTTTATTAATAAGTGGTTGTTCTAACCACCTTCTTATTTCTCTTCCACCCATTGCTGTAGATGTTTTATCTAATATCCAAAGTAGAGACCCTTTTTTAGTCTTATCCCTTAAAGTTTCAGTTATCTCTAAATTCCTTCTTGAATTTATATCTATTGTTAGAAAATTATTTACGTTATATACCTCTATATTAAATATATTAGATAATGATGCTTTCTGAGTTTCATAAATATAATTCAAAAGCGCATTTACAGAATATATCATATTGTCTTCATAATAATCTTCATTAAAAGAAGTAAAAGTTTTTCTAGTATTTTCTCTTGCATTTTCTCTAAAATATGTTTCATCCTTAACGGTAATATATATAGGAAATCTTTCTTTTATCTCTTTTATTACGTTTTCATCTATTGTATCCACTATTATCATTTCTTTAGGATCAAATTTAGATATCTCATCATATACTATGGATAAATCAGATAGTGCTACAGTACTTAAAAATTCGCCTGTAGATATATCTGCAAAACTAATACCTGTATACTTGTCCTTTTCATTATAATAAATACTCATTATATAGTTATTTTTAGTATCTTCTAAAAATGAAGAGTCTGTGTACGTTCCTGGTGTTACTATCTTTATTATATCCCTTTTAACTATGCCTTTAGCAGCCTTAGGATCTTCTAATTGCTCACAAATAGCTACTTTGTACCCTTTATTAACCAATCTTAAAATATAGTTATTAGCAGCATGATAGGGTATCCCACACATTGGAGCTTTTTCTTCAAGTCCACAATTTCTTCCGGTTAAAACTAATTCTAATTCTTTTGAGGCAATTTTAGCATCTTCGAAAAACATTTCATAAAAATCACCTAATCTATAAAACAAAATTGCATCTTTGCACTTTTCTTTTACGCTAAAATACTGGACCATCATTGGAGTTAAAGCCATAAATTCACCCCCCTATACCTGCTCACCAAATAGTGAAAATGAATTTGCTTTTGTTACATTAACTAAAACTAATTTACCTATAGAGTCAGCTGTTCCATTAAAATTAACAAGTTTTCCGCCTCGACTTCTTCCAGATAGTATATTATCATCATTTTTACTGTAGCCCTCTACTAAAACTTCTAATGTTTTACCTTGATACTCCTTATTTTTTCTTATACTTATTTCGTTTATAGTATCTACTAACCTATTAAATCTTTCATGCTTAACTTCTTCGCTTATTTGTTCTTCTATTTCATAAGCTGGAGTACCTTTTCTCTTTGAATATAAAAATGTAAAAGCACTATCATATTCGACTTCTTTAAGCAAACTTAAAGTTTCCTTAAAATCTTCCTCCGTCTCACCTGGAAATCCTACTATTATATCAGTAGTTATAACAGCATCTTTAATATGTTTTTTTACTAATCTAATTAAATCCAAATAATGATCCCTGTCATATTTCCTATTCATAAGCTTTAAAACTCTAGATGACCCTGATTGAACCGGCAGATGTATCTGTTCACAAATCTTACTACATTCTGCTATTGTCTTTATAACATCTTCATTTAAATCCTTTGGATGACTTGTCATAAATCTTATTCTTTCAAGCCCTTCTATTTCATTTATTCTTCTTAGAAGTTTAGTAAAATCTATACTTGGAGTTAACCCCTTTCCATAAGAGTTTACATTTTGACCCAAAAGAGTTATTTCTTTATATCCTTTAGCAACTAAACCTTTTATTTCATTCTCTATATCCTCTGGTTTTCTACTAGCTTCTCTTCCACGAACGTATGGAACTATGCAGTATGTACAAAAATTATTACATCCATACATTATTGTTACAAATGCCTTGACACTACTTTCTCTGTCTACTGGTATTCCTTCTATTATCTCTTCTTGTTTTTCATATATTTCTAAAATTCTTTCTTTATTTTCTTGAGCTCTTTTTAAATACTCTAAGAATTTATATGAATTGAAGGTTCCTATAATAATATCTACATAAGGAAATCTTTTTCGTACTTCTTCAGCCATATCTGGTTGTTGCATCATGCACCCTGTTATAGCTATTATTAAATTTTTGTTTTTTTCTTTTAATTTTTTTAATCTACCTAAATTACCAAACACCTTAAGTTCCGCATTTTCTCTAACACAGCAGGTATTAAATATTATTAAATCAGCATCTTCTCTGTTATCAGTTCTTATATAATTAATAGATTTTAAAGAACCAGATAATTTTTCAGAATCTTCCTCATTCATCTGGCAACCCCAAGTTTCTATGTGAAATTTCTTTGTCATAATATATACACTCCCTTAATATTTAAAACTTATAGCTTAATACATTATACTTTATTTTCACCTTAATTAAAAGTTTTGTAATTTTTTTGAATTTGATGTATTATATAATAAAAATTATATAAAGGAGACTTATTTATGAGTATACGTTATTCCAAATCCACACTTTCACTTAAAACTTCAGAAATAAGAGAAATTCTTAAATTAACAGAACAACCTGACCTAATATCTTTCGCCGGAGGGCTTCCTGCACCTGAGTTATTCCCACTTGATAAAATCATAGAAATTAATAAAGAAGTTTTAGAAACTTCCGGAAGAGCAGCCCTTCAATATAGTATTACAGAAGGATACAAACCACTTAGAGAAATAATAGCAAAAGAAAGAATGGGAAATGCTAATGTAAAAACTTTTTCTGACAATATCCTTATTACTAATGGTTCTCAGCAAGGTCTTGAATTTTCTGCTAGATTATTTATAGATAAAGGAGATATTATAATATGTGAAAGTCCAAGCTATCTAGGCGCTATAAATGCATTTGACGCATATGGGCCTAAATATATTGAAATACCAATGGATGAGGATGGTATGATTATAGAAGGACTTGAGAGAGCTTTAGAAGAACATCCAGAAGCTAAGATGATATATACTATTCCAGACTTTCAAAATCCATCTGGAAAGACTCTATCTGTTAAGCGAAGAAAACAAATGGTTAAGCTTTCTGAAAAATATAACATACCAATAATAGAAGATAATCCATATGGAGACCTTATATTCGAAGGCAAAAGACTTCCTGCTATAAAAAGCTTTGATACAACTGGTCATGTTATTTTTCTAGGTACCTTTTCAAAAACTTTTTGCCCTGGTATAAGAATAGGTTGGGTTTGTGCTGACAAAGAAATCTTAAACAAATATATTATGATAAAACAAATAACCGATCTTCAATCTAGTACTGTAAATCAAATGGAACTTGCAGCATTTATGGAAAAATATAATTTAGATGAGCATATAGATGAAATAATAAAAGTTTATAAAAATAGACGGGATTTAATGCTGGATTCTATGAAAAAATATTTTCCAAAAGAAGTTGAATTCACAAAACCCAAAGGTGGTTTATTTACCTGGGTTGAATTAAAAGAGGACATGGATTCTGTTTCCATTTTCAAAGAAGCTGTAGCTGAGAAAGTAGCTTTTGTTCCTGGTATCTCATTTTTTCCAAATAAAGATCATCACAATTTCTTTAGATTGAATTATTCTAATATGGAAGAAACAAAAATAATCGAAGGAATAAAAAGACTAGGAAAAGTTTTATATAAACATTATAATTAAAACACAAAAAGTAAGGTAACCCTTACTTTTTAAATTTATATAAATTTATTTCCTTTTCTAAATTAAATCCTACTTTCTTATATAAATTATAAGCTTTTATATTTCTTGAATCTACTTTTATATATACCTCTTTACAATTTTTATTATATAATATATTTATTAATTCATTTATAAAAAGTTCCCCATATCCCAAGCCCCTATAGTTTGATATTATTCCAAAATTTACTATGGTTACTCTTCCATGCTCAAGTATTATTTGCCCATATCCAATAACTTCTTTCCTATTTTCAATAAATAACGAACCACCTTCTATACAATAATCTTGTATTTCATCAAAATATATATCATTTATTGTAAGAGGTATTCTATTTTTATTATCAAAAATCTCATTTTGAATACGGCATCTAATTGCCTCATCTTTTCCTTTTATTAAAGTTCTAATCCATATATCTTTTAGGGGACTAGTTTTCACTCTATTTTCTATCTTCTTTTTTAATACTAAGTTACCTTCTCTTTTTGTAAAACCTATATCGTTTAATATGGTTAAATTTATATCGTTTTTCTCACAATAATATTGAAAATATTCTGCTTCTATTAAATTTATAAATTCTTTATATAATTCTGATTTATTGCCATCTACATACATAGAATTTATTGTAACAATATCATTATTTACTTCATACCAAATAAAACCGGAAATTTCACCGCTACATTTCAAAAGTTTAACTTGTTTTTTTAAAATAATTCTTTTTGTAAAACTACTTTCATCATAAGTTTTAAAAAAATCATTATTTTTTTTGTTAAAAATATAACTTTTATTATTCAATTCTTTGAAATATCTCATATTATTTTTTTTGAAATCCACTAAACTCATATAATTCACCACTTATTATCTTAATTATTTCTCAATTAAACAATTTTAGTATATATTTCTATATATAATTAGTCAATTATAGTTTTTAATATATTCTAAAAATTCTTCAATAAATGCCTCTTGTTTTGCTTCACTTTTTATTATTCTATTTAATTTTCGCATATATTTTATTTCATTCCAACTCTTTCTTTTAGTATACCTTTTCCTTCCTAATTTCCAAAATTTATGAGGAAATATCATCATGGAAAGAATAATATTTAAATCATCTTTAGAAAGTTTTTTTATAGAACTATATCCTTCTAATAAAATTTTTGCTTTATTGAAATCCCAACTATATTCCTTTTTAAACATAAGTCTTCTAATAAATTTAGCTATATCAATAATCTGCAAGTCTATCAATATACTATCTAAATCTATTAAATAATATACATTATTTGATTTCATTATATTTTGATAATAAAAGCTATTATGACAAATAGTTTTATTCACTGCAGCATCTTTTGAAAGCTTATAATAATTAGAGGAGTTCAAACATTTTAATGCCTTTATTCCTTGATTATAATATTTATCTATATTTTCTTTATACACATAATCAAATTCATTTAAAATCCTTTTCTTTTGTATAGCTTTTTCAAATTTATTAAAATCATCTAAATTACTATTAAATATTCTAGGCCAGTTTTTTAAATTATTTTTAACTTTAAATTTCTTGCCCTCTATATTTCTAGACGCTATATGAAATCCTGCTAAAAGCTTAATGCAGTTTACAGCTTCTGCTGTATCATTCATATTACATTCTTCTCCTTCTATCCAAGAAGTCAAGTAAAAAAAATAATTTTTATACTCAATATAAATTAAATTATCTTTTGTTTTAATATAGTCAGCCGTATATACAAAACCTTTCTTTCTTAAATTTCTCACTAAAATACTTCCATTTACTATCCTTGTTCCACCGTGTTTCATTCTTTTAAGACATAGATTCCCATTATCAGTTTCTATTTTATATGCACTTCTTGCTTTTATTATTTTATTTACTTTTATATTATAAGAACTAAGTACCTTTAATAACATGCCCTCTTCTTTGTCTGTAACCTGATCTATATAATTAACAATTCTTGAATTTCCCATATATCCCCTCCAAAGATACTCTAATTAAATATATTCAATTAGACTAAATATATTATATATTTTTTAAATTTTTATTGACAATATATAATATATGATATATAATTCATATTGTTGTGTTTGAAACTATATGTTTTGAACTAAATACGGAGGAGTTCCCGAGTGGCCAAAGGGGGCAGACTGTAAATCTGTTATCAGCGATTTCGATGGTTCGAATCCATCTTCCTCCACCAAAAAAAACTGCTATATTTTATAGCAGTTTTTTATTATATAATTTTAGTAAAAAAAAAAGCTTTCGCTCTTTTTTTATATTTCATTTACTTCTTTTATGCTTAATCCTATTTTTTTAGTTTCTTTATTTACATCTAATATCTTTGCTTTTACCATTTCACCTATTTCTAATACTTCTGACGGTTTATTTATTCTCTTATGACTTATTTGAGATATATGGGCCAACGCATCTACTCCTGGTTCTAACTCAATAAATACTCCAAAATCACAAAATCTCACTACTTTTCCTAAAACAACACTTTCTATTGGGTATTTTGTTTCAACATTTTCCCAAGGGTTTTCAACTAATTTTTTAAGGCTTAGTGATAATTTTCTTTTTTCTTTATCAACTGTTAAAACACAAACTTCTACTATATCATTTATCTTTAAAACATCTGCAGGTTTTGAAACTCTTCCCCATGATATTTCAGAAACATGCAAAAGACCATCTACACCATCAATATTCAAGAACGCCCCAAAATCAGTTAATCTTCTTACTTCACCTTTAACAATTTGGCCTTCTTCTAATTTTTCCCAAGTACTGTCTTGTACTTTCTTTTGCTCTACTTTTAATATACTTCTTCTAGAACCTACAATCTTTGTAGTTCTCTTTATTTGATTATATTCTATTATACTTACTTCTAAATTTTCTCCTACAAATTTATTTAAATCTTCAATATGATACAATTCTAAATGGGAAGCAGGAATAAATATTCTAACGTTTTTATAAAATGCTAAAACTCCTCCCTTTACAACCTCTCGAACCTCAACTTCTACTAAAGATTTGTTTTCAAAAGCTTGTTTTAAAGCTTCATATGCCTCTTGTCTTTCAATTTCTATTTTAGATAAAACTACATATCCATCTTCATTTCTTCTACTTATTACTTTAACATTAATTTCATCAGAAACTTTATATAAATCATTTAAATTAACAGACGGATCTTTTGAAACTTCTTCTAAAGGTAATAAACCATCCGCTTTATACCCAATATTTAAAAAAGCTTGTTTTTCATTAATGGTAATTATAGTCCCCTTTACAACATCTCCAACTGCTACCCTTTTGTCATATTCCTCCATGTAAGCTAATTGTTCATTCATTTCTAAATTTTTTTCATCGCTCATTTTTAAAATTGCCTCCTTTATTATCCAATCAGGTGTCGAAGCTCCTGCTGTAACACCTATTTTTTTTATTTTTTTACTATTTATTATCTCTTCAGGAATCTCACCTGAGTTTTCTACATATATTGTATTTTTACAGTTTCTCTTGCAAATTTCATATAATTTAGTAGTATTAGAACTTTGTCTTCCCCCAATAACCACCATTACATCTACTTGTTTTGATAACTCATCTGCTTGTCTTTGTCTTTCTGCTGTAGCAGTACATATAGTATTAAATGATATAACTTCTTCGGCTTTCTTAGTTACAATATTTAATACTTTTTCCCAACTTTCTTTTTTTTCAGTTGTTTGCGCCACTATACAAATCTTCTTAGGAATACTATCTAGATTTTCTCCACCTGATGATATAATAGCATTGTTCTCACACCAACCATTTATCCCTATAACCTCAGGATGATTAGAATCTCCAACAATGACAATCCCATATCCTAAATTATAATATTTATTTACTATTTTATGTATATTAGAAACAAAAGGACACGTAGCATTTATTATATTAAATTTTTTATTATCAAGCTCTTCAATAACCGCCTTTGGGACTCCATGAGATCTTATTATTATAACATCCCCTGTATTAAGTTCATTAATATCCTTTAACTCTATTGGATGTATATCATTTTCAATAAGATAGTTAACTACAGAATTATTATGAATTAATGGTCCTAAAGTGTATATTCTCTTATTAAAAGAATTAGAAGCTTCAATAGCCTCATCAACAGCTCTTTTAACTCCAAAACAGAAACCGGATTTTGGTGCTAATTTAACATTCATTTAAATCACCTTTTTAATATAATTAGATATTATATCAACTACTTCTAATATTGATAATTTAGAACAATCTATTTCAATAGCATCACAAGCTTTTCTTAAAGGATTAACCTCTCGATTTGAATCTATATAATCTCTCTTAATGATATCATTTAAAACATTTTCATACAATACATTTATATTTTTTTCTTTTAATTCCTTATATCTCCTATTAGCTCTTTCTTCACAAGATGCAGTTAAAAAAAATTTAAAACTAGCGTCCTTTAAAACTACAGTACCAATATCTCTTCCATCCATAATAACATTATATTTTTCAGACATATACCTTTGCATATCAACTAATTTTTCACGCACCTCATAAACTGCTGCATAATTAGATACATTACTACTAATATATGGTGTTGTTATTTGATCCGAAACATCTTCACCATTTATTATAAGTTTCTCTTCTTCAAATTTCATATCTAAAGAATCTATTAGACTACATAATTCATTAATATTTTCATGACTAATGTTTTTTTCTAAAGCTTTCAAAGCAACCGCTCTATACATAGCGCCGGTATTTATATACATTAAATCAAACCTATCTCCTATAATTTTAGCTATAGTACTTTTACCAGCACCTGCAGGGCCATCAATTGCTACTGTAATTCTCACGTTTATCCACATCCTCAATTTATCTTTTTCTAAGATCTTTTGCTCCTTTTAAATATACAAATTCAATATTATCTTTTTTATCACAATCAGCTAAAACAAGAAATCTTATTGCCATTTTCAACGAACCATTGACTTCCATTTCATTAAAATGCATTATTCCTGCTTTTAAAAGATTGTATTCTTCTCTTATATATTTACCTGGATAACAAGATTTAATATCATTAGTACAACTTATAGTAAGTGAAATAATATCATCTTTATCAATAGAATTTAGTCTTAATATATTTTCAAATAATTCTAAGGACGCTTCTTTAATATCATTTATTTCGTCTCTTTCTACTGTAGTTGCCCCTCTTATTGCAATCATTATATTTCACCTACCTTTTCCCCTGATAAATGCCCAGTAGACATAGCTATCTGAAGATTGAATCCACCTGTATACCCATCTACATCTAATATTTCTCCAGCAAAATACAAATTATTTATTTTTTTTGATTTCATATTAGAAGAATCTATTTGCTTTATATCTACTCCACCTTTAGTTATAATTGCCTCTTCTATAGGTCTTAATCCCTTTATTTCAAATGTAAAATTTTTTATTAATTTAACTAGATTTAATCTCTCTTCTCTTGTTATAAAAGATACTTTTTTATTTTCATCTATTTTAGATAAATCTATTATAGTTTTTATTAATTTACTAGGCAAAAGGTCATTTAATGCATTTTTGTAATCTTTATTAATATATTTACTGAAATCCCTTTGAATTCTTTTATCTAGTTCCTCAAAAGAAAGAGCAGGTTTTAAATCAATCACTGCTTTTAATTTTTGATTTCCACTAATAACCGAACTAGCCTTTATAGCTAAAGGACCAGATAAACCAAAATGAGTAAATAACAATTCTCCAAATTCTTCATATATTACCTTTTTATTATTTTCTATTTTAAGTTCTATATTTTTAAGAGATAATCCTTGTAAATCCTTAATATAATATTCGAAAACTTCAATAGGAACTAAACTTGGAGCTATATTGGTAATATTATGTCCTAATTGTTTTGCAAATATATACCCATCTCCTGTAGACCCTGTTTGAGGGTAAGACACCCCACCAGTACACATAATAAAACAATCACCTTTTAATATATCTTTATTATTAATTTCTACCCAAGAAATTTCGTTTTCCTCTTTATTAATCTTTGTAACTTTGCTATTTAAAAGAATTTCTACATTATTATTATTTAACGCTTTTTTTAGTCCATTAATAATCTCTGAAGATTTATCTGATTTAGGAAATACCCTATCTCCCCTCTCAACCTTTAACTCTACTCCAAGACTTTCAAAAAAATTCATTACATCTTCATTTGTATATGAATAAAGAGAAGAATATAAAAAATTAGAGTTTGTTGGAATATAATCAAAAAAATCACCTATATATTTTGATGAAGTTATATTACATCTTCCTTTACCAGTTATATAAAGTTTTTTTCCTAACTTTTCATTTTTCTCTACCAATATAACTTTATTTTCTTTGGAAGCTTCTATAGCTGCCATCATTCCAGCTGGACCGCCGCCAATAATTATTACAGTTTTCATAAAATCAACCCCATTTGTGAATTCTTAACAATAAAAAAAGAGGATTACTCCTCCTATTATATCATTTGTAAAAAATAAAAGTAAGTTAAATCAATCTATCTCCTCTTCTTTATGTATGTATATCTTAAATTCACTCCAAATTGATTCTAAATCATTAAATGTATTTGATATTTTATCTTTTTGTCTAAGTCCCACAGAGATTATAAGAGCATTAATTATACTAAGTGGTGCAACTAATGAGTCTACAAAAGACGCCATATTGCTTTGTGCTATTAATGTAAGATCAGCTCTAGTAGCTAAAGGTGATAAAAGACTATCTGTTATTGCAACAACTTTAGTACCTCTTGATTTAGCAAAATTTATAGCTTCTATAGTTCTATTTGCATATCTTGGAAATCCTATTCCTATAACTAAATCATTTTCATCTATTTTAATCATTCTCTCAAAAGTATCACTCATCCCATTTGATACAACCTTGACATTGTCCAAAATAAGTCTTAAATAGTATCCTAAAAATTCTGCTAATATTGTTGAACTTCTAAGTCCTACAATATAAATAGTATGGGCTTCAAATATCGAATTAACAACATCTTCGAACGTTTTATAATTAATTTTTTCCATAGTGGATCTTATATTTTCAATATCTGATTTCAAAACTCCCTTAAGAGCAGTTTGTTCACTTATAAACTCGTTTGATAGTTCTATTCTTTGAACTGTTGTAAGTCTTGTTTTAATAAGTTCTTGCAATGACTTTTGAAGTGTTGGATACCCAGTAAATCCAAGTTCATTTGCAAACCTAACTACAGTAGATTCACTAACCCCTACACTATTTCCAAGTTTTGCAGCAGTCATAAATGCAGCCTTATCATAATGTTTTAAAATATACTCTGCAATAAGCTTTTGACCCTTGCTAAGTCTTGTAAATTTTTGTTGAATTGTTTTCATTAAGTCAATCTTATCTTCGTCCATAATTAAATTCCTTTCTGCATTTTAATGAATTATTTCTTTCATTTTATCATCAAATGAATAATTAATCAATATAACTTTTAAATTTTACAAATTGTTTATATATTTTATTTCTTCATTTGTAAGTTTCCTATACTTTCCGCTTAGAATTTCATCAATATATATTTGCCCAATTCTAACTCTTTCCAGTGTTATAACTGGATAACCTACATTTTTACACATTCTTCTTATTTGCCTATTTTTACCTTCATGAATAATTATTTCAAGTGTGGAGTTTCCCTTAGTGATTTTTTTCAATTCAACTCTTGCAGGTTTTGTAACATAACCTCCAATATCAACTCCATCTTCTAATATTTTTATAGAATTTTCGTCTATTTTTCCAGAAACTTCTACCCTATATACTTTATCTACACTTACTCTTGGGTGAATAATTTTATTATAAATTTCACCATCATTAGTTAATAATATAAGTCCACTAGAATCATAATCAAGCCTTCCTATAGGATATATTCTTTGTTTTACTTTTACTAAATCTAATATAGTTTTTCTGCCTCTATCATCTGTAACTGTAGATAAATAGCCTACAGGCTTATTTAAGGCTATATAAACTTTTTCCTCATTATCTATGAGCAATTCTCCATCAACACAAACCTGGTCTTCTAAGCTCACCTTATTACCTAATTCATTTACTATTTTTCTATTTACCGAAACTCTACCTTGAAGTATTATTGCTTCACACTTTCTTCTTGATGCTACACCGCATCTTGCCATATATTTCTGTAGTCTTTCTTCCATTGCATCACCTAAATATTCTTAGGATTATATATTCTTCTTCTATCTAATGTCCAAATACTTTCAGTAAACTCACCTTTTTCAGTTTTTGATAAGGATTTATTTAAATCAAACATAGTAGCATCTATCTTATCTATATAATGCAGCATTTCTGCTTCTTTTATCATAGGTTTTTTTGGACTTCCATATTCAGGCTCATAATGATGTGATAATACCATATGTTCTAAAAGCATAACTATTTCTTTGTCTGCTTGGACATTTGCGCCTGCTTCTTCAATGTCTTTTATACCTTGAGTTATATGTCCAAGCAATTTTCCCTCTAAAGTATATTCTGTAACTATGCCAAGATTTGTTGATTCCATTTCTTCAATCTTAGCTAAATCATGTAATATTATCCCTGAAAAAAGCAAATCCTTATTTAATGAAGGATAAACTTCTTGGATTTTTTCTCCAAGTCTTAACATAGTAAGTGTATGGTATAATAATCCTGATTTTATTGAATGATGATTTTTCATAGCCGCTGGGTAATACATTAGTTTATCTTTTTTATTTTCTATTATTAGTGAAACTATATTTTTTGCATCTTTATTTTCTACCCTATTTAAATATCCTTCTATTTCCTCTAACATATCTTCTGCTTTTATTGGAGCAACTGGAACAAAATCTTCAACAGATATATTATCCTTTTCATCAACATTTCTAAATTTATCAATTTTAAATTGAAGGTTATTCATATAACTGATTACTGTTCCACGCACTTTAATAACTGTGAATGCATTATATATTGATTCCATACCCTCATTATAATCCCAATACTTACTATTTATTTCTCCAGAATCGTCAGATAAAATTAAATCTACATATTTCTTTTTATTAGCACTAGCTTTTATCTCTATAGACTTTATCATAAAGCATCCTTCTATTTTGTCACCTTCAGCAAACTTATTAATTTTTTTATTTATCAAAATTTATTCCTCCTAATCTATTTTTATTTCTTTATCTAAAGAAAATAAGTATATATATTTTTCAAAGACTTTAAGGTCTGATATTCTATTTAATGCTTTTTCATAATAATGAATTTGTGTTTTATATCTGTTAGCTATCTCTTCAATTTGGTCTAATCTTGAAAAATCAGTTTTATAATCTATTAAAATTAGTTTATTATCTTCTTCAAAATAACAATCTATAGCACCTTGAACTATTATTTTTTCATCCTTATCTAATTCATCATATATTTCATTAGCATATATTGCAATCTGAAATTTCTTTTCTCTAAACACATTTTTAGATTTTTTCATTCTTTTTCCAAGTGAACTATCAAAAAATTTAATAATCTTTGTTTTATCAACAATATTCTTTTGTTCTTTAGTTAACAAATCTAATTCTACCATTTTATTTAGTTGTTTTTCAATGTTTTCTTGATCTAATTTTTCATTTATATCTAAATATTGCATAACACTATGAAGCGCTATACCTTTTTCAGCACTAGATATCTTTTTATCGCCAGATAAAAAGGCTGGTTTTTCTATAATACTACTAGAATACATTAGGCTAGATTCCTCATCTTTATCTTCAAACATTCTTTTAAGTTCGGTAACCGATATTTTGGCTGCTATTTTAGTTGAGGATTCAAATGGATATTTGTAAAATAATCTTCTTTTTACTTCCTTTTTAAGTTCTTCATCAATTTCATTTTTTTCATCAAATGAATCACTTTGAATATTTTCCTCCACAAAATTTACAATTTCTTGTCTTTGATATGAATTTATTTCAAACTTGTCATTATTTTTTAATGCACAAGTCATAATCCAATCCAAATAATTTTTACTATTTAATATACTATCATAAGATTTATTTTTCCACTTATTTATACTTTCCTCATTATCTTCTACAGTACCTGTAATAATAAGCTTTTCACGTGCCCTTGTAAAAGCTACATATAAAATTCTCATTTCTTCTGATAAACTTTCTAGCTTTATTTTTTTAGCTATAGCTTTTTTCTGAATGGATGGATATGATATTCTTTTTTCTAAATCTACCACACTGGGGCCAAGGCCTAAATTATAATGGAATAAAATATTATTAGAAATATCTCTTTGATTAAATTTATTTGATGTTCCACTTAATATAACTACAGGAAATTCTAGTCCTTTACTTTTATGAATACTCATTATTCTTACTACATCATCGTTTTCTCCTAAAATTTTAGCACTCCCTGTATCTACATTACTTAATTTTAATTTTTCTATATAATTAATAAAATTAAATAAGCCTTTCAAACTTGTTTTTTCAAATGAAGAAGCTCTTTCAAATAATATTCTAAGATTTGCTCTCCTTTGTTCACCTTGAGGAAGGGTACCCACATAACCATAATACCCAGTTTGAGTTATACAAAACCAAATAAACTCATCTAAATTCATATATGAAGATTTTTCTCTTAATAAATTCAATCCATTTAAAAATTGATTTATTTTTATTTTTAAATTTTCATCTTCAATTTCATCCTTGGCTATCTTCATGATTTCATAAAAGCACAACTCTCTATTAATAGACCTTATTTTCACTAATTCATCAGTAGAAAACAAATAAATAGGAGACCTCAATATAGCAAGTAATGGAATATCATTATATGGGTTATCAACTATACTCAAAAGAGATAAAACAAGCTTTACCTCAACAGACTCATAATAGGAGGAATCACTATCTGAAAAACAAGGGATACCCTTTAATTTTAATTCATTAACTATTATTGGCGCTAAATTTACCGTAGACCTTAATAAAATAACTATATCTTTATATGTTATTGTTCTAAATATATTTTTTTCTTTGTCATAAACTTTATATCCTTGAACAATCAAATTAGATATGGTTTTTGCCACAAGCTTAGCCTCTAAAGAACCTTTATCAAGATACTCATCTAATACGCTATTGCCTTGTTTCTTTTCAACTAAATCTATTTCACATTTTCCTAAAGGTTTATCATTTTCATCTTCTAACTCTTCATAAGGAAAACCTTTTATAAGCATTTCATTTTCATCATAATCTAATTCTCCAATTTCCTTAGACATAATAGAAGTAAATAAAATATTAGTTGCATCTATAACCTGTTTTCTGCTTCTAAAATTTTTATAAAGTAAAACCTTAACAAATGAACTGTTTACATCTTTTGAATACCTACTATATTTATCTAAAAATAGCTCAGGTTTAGCCTGCCTAAATCTATATATGCTTTGTTTAACATCACCAACCATAAATATATTAGGTTCATTTCTATCTACTTTTGATACTAAATTTAATATCTTTTCTTGAACTAAATTACTATCTTGGTATTCATCTATTAATATCTCATAAAATTTATCTTTAAGTTTTTCAGCTATAGATGATGGTTTATTTAAATCATCTTTATCTTCCAAAATCTTTAAACAAAAATGCTCTATATCATTGAAATCTAATAAATTTCTTCCTCTTTTCTTTTTACTGTATATTTCATTAAAATTTATTACTAAACTAACAAGTTTCTTGATTCTATTATACATAGCATTAGACTGCTCTATTATTTTTTCATTATTTATTCCTATAAATTCCTTGCTTAATTTTGATAGTATCTTTTTATATTCGTCTCGTATATTCTTTACTTTTTCCTGATTTTCTATATCCACATCTTTTTTGCATCTCTTAAGTCTAACGAAATTAACAGTTTCTATTAAATTAAAAAAATCTAATAATGAACTACTAAGTAATTCGTTTCCTTCTTCTAAAAAATACAAATCGCTTAAAAAAGCTTCTTTATATGGATTTAACGTTTCTTCATTATCAATAATGTTTAATGCTTCTCTACATAAATTCACACAAGACTTTATTTCTATACGGATAAAATCTTCTAGTGTTTTGGCCCATTTAGAATCAGAAAAATTAAAATCATCTTTTAAATCGAAATCTCTGGATAAATTTTCAAGATATTCTTTAGGATTTGGCGAACTAACTGAAAAATTATAAAGTCTCAACACAAGCTCTCTTAATTTAATATCATCTTTATTAGAGGAATATGATTCTAAAAGCGCTATAAAATCATCATCTATATTATTTTCTTCATATGATTTTTCAAATAAATAATCTAAACTTTCTTCTTTTAAAATAGCAATCTCTGTGTTATCACCTATTCTAAAATTAGGGTCTAAATCGAGAATATTGAAATTATTCTTAATTAAATTCAAACAAAATGAATGAATAGTAGTTATATTAGCTTTATTTAATAAAGTAATTTGTCTTAAAAGATGATCGGAATTAGGATTATTATTTAAAGCATTTTCTAACGCCTCCCCTATTCTCTCCCTCATTTCAGAAGCTGCAACATTTGTGAAGGTAACAATTAGCAATCTATCTATATCCACAAGTTCATCCTTTACTAGCCTTATTATTCTTTCAACTAGTACAGCAGTTTTACCAGAACCTGCTCCAGCTGCCACAAGCATATTTTTATGTCTTAAGGAAAATGCTTGCTTTTGCTCTTTAGTATATTCTTTACTCATAATTATTAACCTCCTTATCAAGTAGCTCCCATATTACATCATCATCTAAATTATAAATATTATTATATACATTGCCAGGTATTTTTTCATCAAATTGACATATAGCAGAATATTTACAATAGCTACAAGGAGTATCCCCTTTTTTATTATATGGTTTAATCTTTATATTCCCAGACAACACGTCTTCTAAACTTTTTTTAATCTTTTGTCTTACATACTTAGTCATAAGATTAAATTTATCTTCCTCTATACAAAATGCTCCTATTAATTCACCATCTTTATTTACTCTTCCTGGAATAATATAAGATGACTTTTCCATATCTTTGTCCATATGACTTGTTACCTCTAAGTCTTTTAATATCATGCCTTTCATTTTAAAATTCTTTATAGTTTCAACTTTTATTTCTTCAGGAGAAATATTTTCATTAACATTTATTATAGGATCATCTATTTTAAAATACAATACGCCTGCTGGTTTTGAATTTTTCTTTTCATTAGTTAACGCCACATCTAAATATAAAATAAGTTGAATTTGAAATCCATTATAAAAATCATTTAAATCAAAGTCCTTAGTATATGTTTTATAATCTACTATTCTTATATAATCCTTATCTTCACCATTATAACAATCTACTCTATCTATTTTACCAACAATATTTATTTTTCTACCATCTTCCACTTGGATTACTAATGGCTTATATTTACTTTTTATATTGAACTCTTTTTCGTAATGTATAGGAACAAAATCACCTTTTTGAAATTGATATGATAACATTAATATAGTCTTTTTAAGCACATTAATCATTCTCTTAGTGAGATACATATACCTTGGCGAACTTTGCAACACCATTTTTTCATCTTTTAAAAGAGCTTCTTTTAAAATACTATTTAATATTGGATTAATAGTTTCATTATTTAAATCACTAAATGATATATTAGAAGCTTTAATTTCATTTGAAAACTGCTCCAGAATATAATGCATAAAACTTCCCACATCTTGGGAATCGAATTTGTATATTTCTCTTTCCTTAGCTAATAAACCATACCTTACAAAATATGAAAATGGACATTTTACATAATTCTCAAATCTAGACACACTGTAAGTTAAATCATCCTTGTATAGCACTTCCATAGCATCTTTTGTAAGATTTATTACCTGATTTTCATAATAAATTTTGTCAAGTATTTCTTTGTATTTATTATTCCAAAGTGGGTCTTCCTTAAATATATCTAAAATTTCTTTATTAAATCCGGCATTTTCTTTATTTTTTATATTTAATAAAACTTTATTGAATGTTGGAGTTTTTGAAGATATTATATCAATTCCACTATATTCTTTTATAAGATCTGAATCTTCTTCAACACTTGGGAACAACCTTTTTACTCTATTTACTATGCTAGAGGGTCTTAAAGCTTTTCCTTCTAAATTAGAAGTAGCATAACTAATATATAATTTGCTACTTGCCATAGTCAGAGTTTTATAGATAAGAAAATTTTCTTCAAAAGTTTTTTCGCTAGTATTTTTCGCTACCTCTATCCCTAAATTTTTCATTATATCTCTTTCATTGTCTTTTAAAATTCCTTCTTCAAATGAACTAGATGGGAAGACCCCATCATTTACACCAATAATAAATAAAGCCTTAGTATTATGACTTTTTAATCTATCAACTGATGTTACCATAACTTCATCTAAAGACAATGGAATAAGCCCTATCTTTTCCTCTTTAAAGCCGCAATTCAGTATATTGATAAAGCTCTCAAAATCAAGCAATTCATCTTTAAACCCTTCTACCACTTGGTCTAAAGATTTCATTAAAATATTCCATATCTGTTTATATTCTAAAGCATAAGCTAAGTTTTTATTTTTCTCAAAGTCATCTATTTTTTTAGTTATTATTTGGTTTATATTTAAATTTATTAATAATTCATAAAAATATAGTGACAATTCTTTAGAATCTTTTTTCTTTTTTACCTTAGAATAAAAATCAAACAATGGCTTAGTTATTAAAACTCTCAAATTCTCTACTTTTTCATCGCTATTTTTAAATTTATTTTCCCATCTTCTTTTTCCATGTATACCAAAAGCTAAAACATAATTTTCTAAAATATCTATATCTTCTTTATCAATATCTAGCAACCCAGTTTTTAAATATTTAAATATGGATTCATAACTCCAATTTGTTTTATATATTTCCAATATAGAATTAATAAATATTATAATAACATTACTATCTAAATCTTTTTTGCTATCAATAAAAAATGGAATCTCATACTCAGTTAAAATAGCTTTAATAAGGCCCTTACAATCCTCTAAATTCCTAGATACCAAAGCTATCTCTTTGTATCTATAATTAGAATCTCGAACTAAATTTATAATTTCTTTACATACAAACTCAATTTCCGTATAATTATTTTTAGCTCTAAATATTTTTATATCTCTTGTTTTCTTTTTATATGTTTCATATGGATAAGCATAATATTCTTTTTCTAAAAAACCAAACTCCTCATTACTTTCAAATCTTTTAAATGGTCTTGTATTTAATTCTATTGCTTTATCTAATGGTATGTTTTTTTCACTACATAATTTTATTAATTTATTTTCTGTAATCTTTGATTCTTCAAATATAGACTCATTGCTCATAGAATCCAGTGTTAAAGTTACATTAACCATAGTATTCAATATTAATATTTTATCTAATATTTTGTATTGAATAGGAGTAAAACTTTTAAATTCATCAATATATATATATTGATTTTTAATATTTTTATAGCTATCTAATTTTTTTTCTAATATATATAAGTCATCCTCTGAGTCTATATAATTTTCACTTATTTTTTCTTGAAACTTACTATAAACTATTTTAATGTCATTAATTTTATCCCTTAGTTCTTCATCTGTGCATTGATTTATTATAATATCTAATTTTTCTATATCTATATTAAATCTTTTAAATTCCGAAATAATAGAAGATAATTTATGTACAAACCCGTCCTTATTAGCGGACATACTAAAAGTTTTAAAATTATCTCTATTTTCTTGTAATACAT
>JBGUER010000014.1:0-29892 GCA_041821285.1 Clostridiaceae bacterium | reverse complement strand
CGTTTCCCCATTTTCTTGAAGAACCACCTAATACTCTAATACACATTATTTCTTTTGCACCTGAATTATCAGCTACTTTTAATAATGTTTGCTGTTGTATCATCTAAATACCTCCTTTCATCTTTAAGCTATTTAGCTTTTTCAACTATTTCAACTAATCTCCATCTTTTATCTTTTGATATTGGTCTAGTTTCCATAATTAATACTCTATCGTTAACTTTAGCTTCACTATTTTCATCATGAACTTTGAATTTAGTACTTCTATTAATTATTTTACCATATAATGGATGTCTTACCTTAGTTTCAACAGAAACTACTATAGTTTTATCCATTTTATCTGAAGTTACTCTACCTACTCTTGTTTTTCTGTTTCCTCTTTCCAATTAGAACTTCCTCCTTTCAACTATTGTTTCAAAGCTCTTAGCTCTTCTTCTCTTAGGATGGTTTTAATTTGAGCTATGGACTTTTTAACTTCTTTTATTCTCATAGGGTTCTCTAATTGTCCGGTAGCTAATTGAAATCTTAGGTTAAACAATTCAGCCTTAAGATTAGTTAGCTTTTCATCTAATTCCTGAGGGCTCCCAGTTCTTAATTCTTGTAATTCTTTAGCCTTCATTCTTTTCACCACCCATTTCCTCAAAATCACTTCTAGTAACAAACTTTGTTGAAACTGGAAGTTTATGTGATGCAAGTCTCATAGCTTCTCTTGCAACTTCTTCTGTAACACCTGATAGTTCAAATAAAACTCTATCTGGTTTAACAACTGCTACCCAATATTCAGGTGCACCTTTTCCGGATCCCATACGAGTTTCAGCTGGCTTCTGAGTAACAGGCTTATCTGGGAAAATTTTTATCCAAAGCTTTCCGCCTCTTTTTATATATCTATTTATAGCAATTCTTGCAGATTCTATTTGATTATTTGTAATCCATCCACATTCAGTTGCTTGTAATGCATAATCACCATAGGCTATAAAATTTCCTCTTGTTGCTCTTCCTCTCATTCTGCCACGCTGTACTTTACGATGTTTAACTCTTTTAGGCATTAACATAACTTATTCCTCCTTCCTATATCCTGGCTTCTTCCTTAATAACCTTTTTAGTTGGAAGAACTTCGCCTTTATAAATCCAAACTTTAACACCTATTTTTCCATAAGTAGTATCTGCCTCTGCAAATCCATAGTCTATGTCAGCTCTTAAAGTTTGTAGTGGAATAGTACCTTCATGATACTGTTCAGTTCTAGCTATTTCAGCTCCACCAAGTCTTCCAGCACAGGCTGTTTTAACACCTTTTGCTCCTGATTTCATAGCTCTTCCAATTGATTGTTTCATAGCTCTTCTAAAAGCAATTCTTCTTTCTAGTTGTGAAGCAATATTCTCAGCCATTAATTGTGCATCAACATCTGAATTTTTAACTTCAACAATATTTATTAATAGCTTCTTATCAGTTGCTATTGTAGCCAAACTCTTTTTTAAAGCTTCTATTCCGGATCCGCCTTTACCAATAACCATACCAGGCTTTGCGGTATATATATTTATCTTTACTCTTTTAGCAGCTCTTTCAATTTCAATTTTAGAAATACCTGCTGAATAAAGAGTTTTCTTTATGAAATTTCTAATTTCGTGGTCTTCTATAAGATTATCAGAAAATGTTCTACTATCAGCATACCACTTTGCATTCCAATCTTTTATAACACCAACTCTTAAGCCGTGTGGATGTACTTTTTGTCCCACTCTATATCCCTCCTTATTAAGCTCTTTCTTTTACAACTATTGTAATATGACTGCTTCTTTTCTTTATTCTATATGCTCTTCCTTGAGCACGAGGTCTAAATCTCTTTAGTGTTGGACCTTGACCTACATATGTTTCTGCAATATATAGATTTGCAGGGTCCATATCTTTTGTATTTTCTGCATTAGCAACTGCTGACTTTAATAATTTATTAACAACAAAAGCTGCATCCTTATTTGTGTACTTAAGAATAGCAAAAGCTTCATTGGCATCTTTACCTCTTATTAAATCAAGAATAATCCCAACTTTGCTTGGAGACATTCTTACATATTTAACTATAGCTCTAGCTTCCATTACAGGCTACCTCCTTCCTAGTTTACTTTAACCCGGTAGATTTCTCTGTGTGATCTCCGTGACCTCTAAAAGTTCTTGTTAACGCAAATTCACCTAATTTATGTCCTACCATATCTTCAGTTATATAAACTGGCACATGTTTTCTTCCATCATGTACTGCTATTGTATGGCCTATCATTTGTGGAAATATTGTTGAGCTTCTTGACCAAGTCTTTATAACTTTTTTTTCGCCTTTTTTATTCATTTCATTAATTCTTTTTAATAGTACTTCTTGAACAAAAGGTCCCTTTTTTACTGATCTACCCAAAATTTTGGCCTCCCTTCATTAACCTATTTTTTAATAGCGAAGAGAAAATGATTCCTCTTCTTACTATTTTCTTCCCTTTATAATCATTCTATCAGAATATTTCTTATGTTTTCTTGTCTTGTAACCAAGTGCTGGTTTACCCCATGGAGTCATTGGACCTGGGTGTCCTACTGGAGCTTTTCCTTCACCACCACCATGTGGATGGTCATTAGGATTCATAACTGAACCTCTAACTGTAGGTCTTATGCCCATGTGTCTTTTTCTTCCTGCATTACCTAAGTTAACTATATCATGAGTTAAATTAGATACAGTTCCTATTGTAGCTCTACATTCTATTCTAACATATCTCATTTCACCTGAAGGAAGTCTTAATGTTGCATAATCTCCTTCTTTAGCCATAAGCTGAGCTGAAGCACCTGCAGATCTTACAAGTTGAGCTCCTTTTCCTGCAGTTAATTCTATATTATGAATAACTGTACCTACAGGAATATTGATTAATTGAAGAGTGTTTCCAATTTTTATATCTGCATCTTTACCAGATATAATTTTTGTTCCTACTTTTAATCCGTTTGGTGCTATTATATATCTCTTTTCACCATCTTTATAAGTTACAAGAGCTATAAATGCACTTCTATTTGGATCATATTCAATAGTTGAAACTACTGCTTCGATTCCATCTTTGTTTCTTTTGAAATCTATGATTCTATATTTTTGTTTAGCACCGCCGCCGTGATGACGAACAGTTATTTTACCGTTGGCATTTCTACCACCTTTTCTAGTTTTAGCAACAAGAAGTGATTTTTCAGGTACATCAGTTGTTACTTCTTCGAATGTACAAACTGTCATATTTCTTCTTGAAGGGGTGGTTGGTTTAAAACCTTTAATTGCCATCTGTATTCCCTCCTTTATTGCGCTTATCTGGCTATTGCCAATAACTGCTTATTTTACATTCCTTCAAAGAATTCAATGGCTTTACTGTCAGCTGTTAGTTTAACTATAGCCTTTTTGTAGTCAGCTCTTTTACCTATATGAACTCCTACTCTTTTAACTTTTCCCATTGTCTTTAAAGTATTTACATCTTGAACCTTAACTCCAAAAACTTCTTCTACTGCTTTTTTTATTTCTACCTTATTAGCGTGTATATCAACAATAAAAGTGTACTTCTTATCTTCCATAGCTGCCATAGACTTTTCTGTAACTACGGGTCTTCTTATTATATCATGAGCAGTCATTTTCATTATGCATACACCTCCTCTAATTTAGATAGAACATCCTTAGTAGCTATGAAGTAATCATATTTTAACAAATCTACAACATTTATGTTGTTAGCTGGAATTAATGAAACTCCAGGTATGTTTCTTGCAGATTTATATAAATTTTCATTAGCTTCTGAAACTACTATTAACGCTTTTTTTACGTTTAATGCATTTAATAGATTAACTATTTCTTTTGTTTTTGGTGTTTCAATATCAAAGTTTTCTAAAACCATCATTTGGTTATCAACAACTTTTGAAGAAAGCGCTGATTTCATAGCAACTCTTCTCATTGATTTTGGAACTGAAATTCTGTAACTTCTTGGCTTTGGTGCAAAAACTATTCCACCATGTGTCCATTGTGGAGATCTAGTTGATCCTTGTCTTGCATTACCTGTTCCCTTCTGTCTCCATGGTTTTTTTCCACCACCTGAAACTTCGGCTCTAGTTTTAGCAGACTGAGTTCCTTGTCTTTTATTAGCAAGTTGTGCTACAACTACTTGATGAAGTGCATATTCATTAACATTGAAGCCAAATACTTCTTCGTTAATTTCTATGTCTGAAACTTTTTGACCTTGTTTATTAAATAATCCTACTGTAGGCATTTAAGTATCCTCCTTTCCCACTAAAGTTAATCTCTAACTGAATCTCTTATTACAACAAATCCTTTATTAGGACCAGGTATTCCACCTTTTATCAATATAAGATTTTTTTCTGGAATAACTTTAGCAACTTCTAAGTTTAGAACTGTTGTATTTACATGTCCCATATGTCCTGGTAATTTTTTATTTTTAAATGTTTTAGATGGGTCTGAAGAAGCTCCCATAGAACCTGGTGCTCTGTGGAATTTAGAACCATGACTCATAGGTCCTCTACTAGAATTCCATCGTTTTATAACACCTTGGAATCCCTTTCCTTTTGAAACTCCTGATACATCTATCTTTTCGCCAATTGAAAATATATCTGCTTTGATCTCATTTCCAACTTCGTAAGAACTTGTATCTTCTAATCTTAATTCTTTAACAACTCTTTTTAAAGGAACTCCTGCTTTTGCAAAATGTCCTTTCATAGGTTTGTTTACTAGACTTTCTCTTATGTCATCAAATCCTACTTGAATTGCTTGATATCCATCTTTTTCTACAGATTTCTTTTGAATAACAACGCAAGGACCAGCTTCAACAACTGTTACTGGCACCATTTTGCCGCTTTCACTAAATATCTGTGTCATACCAAGTTTTCTACCTAGTATAGCTTTTTTCATAATTGCACCTCCTAATATTAGCGGATCGCTGTCGCGGTCATAATAGTTAGTAATAGATTTCTATTACATATTATAACTTAATTTCGATATCAACACCTGCTGGCAAATCTAATCTCATTAATGCATCAACAGTTTTTGGTGATGGACTTATGATATCAATTAATCTCTTATGTGTTCTTATTTCAAACTGCTCTCTTGAGTCTTTATATTTATGTGGAGCTCTTAAAACAGTTACTATATCTTTTTCTGTAGGTAGTGGAACTGGTCCCGCTACTGTAGCTCCTGTTGACTTTGCAGTTTCAACAATTTTTTCAGAAGATTGATCTAATATGTTATGATCAAAAGCCTTTAATCTAATTCTGATTTTTTGTTTTGACATTTTCTAACCTCCTTTTCTGGTACGCTTGACTTCTACGCACAACAGCAGATAATCTATAAACTGCTCCGTGTGTTTCATATATGAACACACAATTTATGACTACCTTCGCTAGATTCTTGATCTAACATACTCAACAAGAATTACCTGGAAGTCCAGCAACCTCTTGTATCATCGCTGTCATTACACAACCATTATATTATACATTACAAGTTATGCATTTACAAGTTATTTTTCAAAAATCTTTTATAGAAAAACTTTCTAATTTTTTAGATCAGAAAGTTTTTCATATATTATTTAACTATTGTAGTAACAACTCCTGAACCAACTGTTCTTCCGCCTTCTCTTATAGCGAATCTTAAGCCTTCATCCATAGCTACTTCTGTTATTAATTCAACATTCATATCTATATGGTCTCCTGGCATTACCATTTCTACTCCGTCTGGTAAAGCGATTGAACCTGTAACATCTGTTGTTCTGAAATAAAATTGTGGTCTATATCCGTTGAAGAATGGTGTATGTCTTCCGCCTTCTTCTTTTTTTAATACATATACTTGACCTACAAATTTCTTGTGTGGATGTACTGAACCTGGTTTTGCTAAAACTTGACCTCTTTGGATATCGTCTCTTTGAACTCCTCTTAATAATGCTCCTATATTATCTCCTGCCATTGCTTGGTCTAGAAGTTTTCTGAACATTTCTACTCCTGTTACAACTGTCTTTTTCTTCTCTTCAGATAGTCCTATGATTTCTACTTCTTCTCCTACCTTTAAGATTCCACTTTCTACTCTTCCTGTTGCAACTGTTCCTCTTCCTGTTATTGTGAATACATCCTCTACTGGCATTAAGAATGGCATATCTGTTGCTCTTTCAGGTGTTGGAATATATGCATCTATTTCATCCATTAATTCAAATATACATTTTGTTTTTTCTTCATCTGTTGGATTTTCTAATGCTTTTAACGCACTTCCTACTACTATTGGAGCATCGTCTCCTGGGAAGCCATACTCACTTAGTAATTCCCTTACTTCCATTTCTACTAGTTCTATTAATTCTGGATCATCTACCATATCTGCTTTGTTTAAGAATACTACTATATATTGTACTCCAACTCTTGATGCTAATAGTATATGTTCTCTTGTTTGAGGCATTGGACCATCTGCTGCACTTACAACTAAGATTGCTCCATCCATTTGTGCTGCTCCTGTTATCATGTTCTTTACATAATCAGCATGTCCTGGGCAGTCAACGTGAGCATAATGTCTATTATCTGTTTCATACTCAACATGTGCTGTGTTTATTGTAATACCTCTTTCTTTTTCTTCTGGTGCTTTATCTATTTCGTCGAATTTTGCTACCTCTGCATAACCCTTTGTTGCAAGTACTGCTGTTATTGCAGCTGTTAATGTTGTCTTACCGTGATCTACGTGACCTATTGTTCCGATATTTACGTGTGGCTTATTTCTTTCATATTTTGCTTTTGCCATTTTTAATTTCTCCCTTCTTTATTATATTATTTTTCACCTATTATTTGTTCTTGAATATTTTTTGGAACTTCTTCAAAATGATCAAATCCCATACTATAATTTCCTCTTCCTTGAGTTCTTGATCTTAATGAAGTTGCATACCCAAACATTTCTGAAAGTGGAACGAAAGCATCAATTACCTCAGCTCCATTTCTTGGTGTCATTCCTTCTATTCTTCCTCTTCTTGAACTAACATCTCCGATTACATCACCCATGTATTCTTCAGGTACAACTACTTCAACCTTCATCATAGGCTCTAAAATAACTGGATCTGCTTTTGCCATAGCATTTTTAAATGCCATTGAACCTGCAATCTTAAATGCCATTTCAGATGAATCTACGTCATGGTAAGAACCATCTACTAGTTTTATTTTAAAGTTTATAGTTTGATATCCTGCTATAATTCCTGATTTAGAAGCTTCCTGTATTCCTGCATCTACAGCTGGTATATATTCTTTTGGAATAGATCCACCTACTGTAGCATTTTCAAATGAATATTCACCTTCACAAGGAATCATTTCAATAACAGCGTGACCATATTGTCCTCTACCACCTGACTGTCTAACATATTTACCTTCTGTTCTAACAGCTTTTCTAATAGTTTCTTTATAAGCAACTTGTGGTTTACCTACATTACATTCAACTTTAAATTCTCTTTGTAATCTATCTACTATTATCTCAAGATGTAATTCACCCATTCCAGATATTATAGTCTGACCTGTTTCAACATTTGTAAATGTTCTAAATGTTGGATCTTCTTCAGCAAGTTTAGAAAGAGCTATACCCATTTTTTCTTGACTTGCTTTAGTTTTTGGTTCTATAGCAACATCTATAACTGGTTCTGGGAATTCCATACTTTCTAATATTATTGGGTGATCTTCATCACATAGAGTATTTCCTGTTGTAGTATCTTTAAGTCCAACTATAGCACCTAAATCTCCAGCACATAATTGGTCTACATCTTCTCTATGATTAGCATGCATTTTAACTAATCTACCAACTCTTTCTCTTTTTCCTTTGTTAGAATTTAATACATAAGTACCACTTTTCATAACTCCAGAATATATTCTAGCAAAGGCCAATTTACCAATAAATGGGTCAGTAGCTATTTTAAACGCTAAAGCAGCCATTGGTTCATTATCATCTGCAGGTCTTGATTCTTCTACTCCATCAACTGTTCCTGTTATAGCTGGAATATCAAGTGGTGATGGCATGTAATTTACAACAGCATCTAGCATCTGTTGAACGCCCTTATTCTTATAAGAAGAACCACATATAACTGGAACTATTTCATTATTACATACACCTTTTCTAAGTGCATCATTAATTTCATCCTCAGTTATTTCTTCACCTTCTAAATACTTCATCATTAATTCTTCATCAAGTTCAGCTACAGCTTCTATTAATTCAGATCTAAATTTTGCTGATATTTCTTTTAAATTATCTGGAATTTCTGTTTCTTCCATTACTGTACCTAAATCATTTTCATAAATAATAGCTTCATTTTTTATCAAATCTACTATTCCTATAAAGTCGCCTTCAGCGCCTACTGGAACTTGTAGTGGAATCGCATTACATTTAAGTCTACTTCTTAACATGTCTACACACATAAAGAAATCTGCTCCAGTAGAATCCATTTTATTTACATAAACCATTCTTGGAACTTTATATTTATCTGCCTGTCTCCAAACAGTTTCTGTCTGTGGTTCAACTCCACCTTTAGCGTCTAATACAGTAACTGCTCCATCTAA
Organism: Clostridiaceae bacterium; assembly: GCA_041821285.1. Taxonomy (GTDB): domain Bacteria; phylum Bacillota; class Clostridia; order Clostridiales; family Clostridiaceae; genus JAJBWD01. The sequence continues at coordinate 21,335 of JBGUER010000014.1, read as the reverse complement.
TACTCTTAAGGATCTTTCAACTTCTACTGTGAAATCTACGTGTCCTGGTGTATCAATTATATTTACTTGATAACCCTTCCAGAAACAAGTTGTAGCTGCAGATGTGATTGTAATACCTCTTTCTTGTTCTTGAACCATCCAATCCATTGTAGCTTCGCCTTCGTGAACTTCTCCTATTTTATGTGTTCTTCCTGTATAAAATAGGACACGCTCGGTTGTTGTTGTCTTACCAGCATCTATGTGCGCCATAATACCTATATTTCTATATTTATCTAATGAATGATCTCTAGCCAAAAGTATATCCTCCTTTTTCTTATAAACTTTGAAAACTGTTTTGGCAAAGCCAAAACAGTTTTATGCTAATATCTGTAATGAGCAAAAGCCTTATTAGCTTCAGCCATCTTGTGGGTGTCTTCTCTCTTTTTAACTGCAGCTCCTGTATTATTAGCAGCATCCATAAGTTCTCCTGCTAATCTTTCTCTCATGTATTTTTCTCCTCTTTTTCTAGCTGCTATCAATAGCCATCTAAGTCCTAATGTCTGTCTTCTTTCTGGTCTGACTTCAATAGGAACTTGATATGTAGCACCACCTATTCTTCTAGCTTTAACTTCCAGAATTGGCATTATATTATTCATAGCTGCTTCAAAAACTTCAAGAGGTTCTTTTCCTGTTTTTTCTTGCATAATTTCAAATGCATCATAACACACTGATTGTGCTACTCCTTTTTTACCATCTAACATTATGCCATTTATTAATTTTGTTACAACTTTACTATTGTATATTGGATCTGGCAAAACATCTCTTTTTGCAATATGTCCTTTTCTTGGCACTTTTCTTCCCTCCTTAACATTATATTTAGTTTCATCGGTACTCGGCCACTATAGCCGCAAAGCGCTCTGTATAATATTTATTATATATATAAATACCGAATACATAGCACTAATAAAATTTACTATTTCTGCTTTGGTTTTTTTGCACCATACTTACTTCTTGACTGCATTCTGTTTGCAACTCCTGCTGCATCTAGTGCTCCTCTTACAATATGGTACCTTACACCTGGAAGATCCTTAACTCTTCCACCTCTAATAAGAACAACGCTATGTTCTTGAAGATTGTGTCCTACTCCTGGAATATAAGCTGTAACTTCATATCCATTTGTAAGTCTAACTCTTGCTATTTTTCTAAGAGCTGAGTTTGGTTTTTTAGGTGTTGTAGTTTTTACAACAGTACAAACTCCCCTTTTTTGAGGACAATCTCTTAAAGCTGGTGCTGTAGACTTGCTAGTAACGGTTTTTCTACCTTTTCTAACTAACTGACTAATTGTTGGCATTTTTTCACCTCCCCTTATTTAATTCTATATAAAAAGATATAAGCTAATTAATCTAGTATGATGGCCGCCGCTGAACCTACATCAATACCACACAAAACACCTAACTCTTTTGTGGTATCCACATATATTATTTCAACAGCTTTATCTTCTGCTAGTTTTATTACAGGTCCAACAAGTTTCTTATCCGCATCCTTTGCAATATAAACAAATTTACCTTCACCCTTCTCAATGAGTTTCAAAGTTTGTTTTATACCTACTGCAAATTTAGAATCAAATCTTTGGATCAAATAATCACTCCCCTGTTTCATATGTAGAGATAATTATATCTCTACACACAAAAAGTATTTTATCATTTAATATAAGTTATGTCAATAAACTTAATCTATATCTTGTAAAAGACTTTCATCTTCTACATCTACCATATTTTCTGTATTTATAGTTATTCTTCTATATCTGTTTAATCCCGTACCTGCTGGAATTAATTTTCCTATAATAACATTCTCTTTAAGACCTAGTAAAGGATCTATTTTACCTTTTATAGCAGCATCTGTTAGTACCCTTGTAGTTTCTTGGAATGAAGCTGCTGACAAGAATGAATCTGTTGCGAGTGCTGCTTTTGTTATTCCAAGTAAGGTTACTCTACCTGTTGCAGGTTCTCCCTGTTGTCCCTCTACTTTAATATTCTCTTCTTCAAAATTGAACATATCTATTAAAGTACCAGGTAGTAGAGATGTATCTCCAGAGTCTTCTATTTTTATTTTCCTTGTCATCTGCCTTATAACTACTTCAAGATGCTTATCATTTATATCAACACCTTGTAGTCTATATACCTTTTGAACTTCGGATAAAAGATAGTTTTTAGCTCCTTTAACTCCCTTTATTCTAATAATATCATGCGGATTAACAGAACCTTCAGTTATTTCATCTCCAGCATTTAATTCATCACCATCATGAACTTTAAGTCTTGATCCAAATGGTAAGTCATAACTACTTTCTTCTCCAGATTCCGTAACTACTATTACAATTCTTTTCTTTTTAGTTTCTTCTACTTTAACATTACCAGATACTTCACTTACTATAGCTAAACCTTTTGGTTTTCTAGCTTCAAATAATTCTTCAACTCTAGGTAGACCTTGAGTTATATCTGATCCTGCAACACCACCTGTATGGAATGTTCTCATTGTAAGCTGAGTTCCAGGTTCTCCTATAGATTGGGCAGCTATAATTCCAACTGCTTCTCCTATATTTATCCCTTTCGCTGTTGCCATATTCATTCCATAACATTTAGAACAAACTCCATGTTTTGCTTTACATGTAAATACTGACCTTATCTTTACTTTTTTTATTCCTGAATTTTGAACTTTCATAGCAAGTTTTTCATCCATATAGCAATCAAATGGAACTAAAACTTCTCCTGTTTCTGGGTCTTTTATATCCTCACCAGAATATCTTCCCATAAGTCTTTCATAAAGTGGTTCTATTACTTGGTCTCCTTCTTTTATTTCAGAAACCTCAAATGCTTCCTTTGTTCCACAGTCATCTACTTTTACTATAACATCCTGACATACATCAACAAGTCTTCTTGTTAGGTATCCTGAATCGGCTGTTTTAAGTGCTGTATCAGCATTTCCTTTTCTAGCACCATGTGTAGACATGAAATACTCAAGTACGTCAAGCCCTTCTCTAAATGAAGCTCTTATTGGCAATTCAAGTATTTTACCTGTTGGACTTGCCATAAGTCCTCTCATACCAGCTAATTGTTTGATCTGACTTTTAGATCCTCTGGCACCAGAGTCTGCCATCATATATATTGGATTAAATCTATCTAGACTGTCCATAAGTGCATCCGCTACATCTTCAGTAGTTTTAGTCCACTTATCTATTATTTTATCATATCTTTCTTCTTCTGAAATAAATCCTCTTCTAAACATCTTTTCTATTTTGTCTATTACCTTATCAGTCTCTTCAAGAAGAGTTTTCTTAGCTTCTGGAACTGTCATATCTGATGTTGAAACTGTAATAGCACTAACTGATGAATAATGATATCCTGTAGCTTTTATATTGTCTAGCATTATAGATGTCTCTGTAGGTCCATTTATCATATAGCATTTATCTATTATTTTCCCAAGAGTACTCTTAGTAACCAAGAAATCAACTTCAAGTTTTACATCATTTCCTTCAACTGTTCTATCAACAAGCTCTAAGTTTTGAGGAATAGCTTCATTGAAAATAATTTTTCCAACTGTTGTTTCTATTATTCCAGAACACATCTTGCCATTTATTTCTTTCTCTATTTTAACTTTTATTTTTGCATGTACGTTTATTTCACCTAATTGATAAGCCATTATTGTTTCTTCAGGTGATGAAAAAGCTTTTCCTTCGCCTTTTTCTCCATCTTTATCTATGGTTAAATAATATGAACCCAAAACCATATCCTGAGTTGGAACTACAACTGGTTTACCATCAGAAGGCTTCAAAATATTATTTGCAGCTAGCATCAAAAATCTAGCTTCAGATTGAGCTTCTACTGATAAAGGCACATGAATTGCCATCTGATCTCCATCAAAATCAGCATTATACGCAGTACATGCTAACGGATGAAGCTTAATAGCTCTTCCTTCAACTAAAACTGGTTGGAATGCCTGAATACCAAGTCTATGAAGCGTTGGTGCACGATTTAATAAAACTGGATGATCTGATATTACTTCCTCTAATACATCCCAAACCTGCGATTGAACTCTTTCAACCATTCTCTTTGCACTTTTTATATTATGAGCTGCACCACTTTGAACAAGCTTTTTCATTACAAAAGGCTTAAATAATTCTATAGCCATTTCTTTTGGAAGTCCACATTGATACATTTTAAGCTCTGGTCCAACAACAATAACTGAACGTCCAGAATAATCTACTCTTTTTCCTAGTAAATTTTGTCTAAATCTTCCTTGTTTACCTTTTAACATATCTGACAAAGATTTTAAAGCTCTGTTTCCAGGTCCTGTTACTGGTCTACCTCTTCTTCCATTGTCTATCAATGCATCTACAGCTTCTTGAAGCATTCTTTTTTCATTTCTAACTATAATATCTGGTGCACCAAGGTCTAGAAGTTTTTTCAATCTATTATTTCTATTTATAACTCTTCTATACAAATCATTTAAATCTGAAGTTGCAAATCTTCCACCATCTAATTGAACCATAGGTCTTAAATCTGGAGGAATAACAGGAATAACATCCACAATCATCCATTCAGGTCTATTTTTTGATTTTCTAAATGACTCTACAACCTCAAGTCTTCTTATTATTCTTATCTTTTTTTGACCTGTACTTGTTTTAAACAATTTTTTTAATTCAGCTGCATGTTCTTCTAAATTTATTTCTGCTAATAGTATTTTTACTGATTCCGCTCCCATTCCAGCGGAAAAACTATCTTCTCCGTATTTTTCTACTGCTTCCCTAAATTCCTTCTCAGATAAAAGCTGTTTTTTACTAAGAGGAGTTTCTTTTGGGTCTAAAACTATGTAGTAGGCAAAATACAAAACTTTCTCTAAAGACCTTGGGGACATATCAAGTATTAATCCCATTCTTGATGGTATTCCTTTGAAATACCATATATGGGATACAGGGGCTGCAAGTTCTATATGCCCCATTCTATCTCTTCTTACTTTAGATGTAGTAACTTCAACTCCACATCTATCACACACAATACCCTTATATCTTATTCTCTTATATTTACCACAATGACATTCCCAATCTTTTATAGGTCCAAATATTCTTTCACAAAATAATCCGTCTCTTTCTGGTTTCAATGTCCTATAATTTATTGTTTCTGGTTTTTTAACTTCTCCTCTTGACCATTCCCTTATCTGCTCTGGAGACGCTAATCCTATTTGTAAAGCATCAAAATTATTTAATTCTATCAAGGGTACATCCTCCCTTCAAATTAATGTTCTTCATCAAAATCATCTAGTTCTAAATCGGAATCAAAACTCTCTAGTAAAAGATCATCATCCTGTGGCTCTATGTCTATCTCTTCAGCGCTTAAATATTCTTCTTTATCTTTTTCAACTAATAAATCTTCTGTTCCTTCTATATTTACATCAATATCCTTTAATTCATCTTCTGTACCATCTCTAAGTGTTATTTCTTCTTGTGCATCATTTAGCACTTTAACATTTAAACAAAGTGCTTGAAGTTCTTTTATTAATACTTTGAAGGATTCTGGTATTCCAGGTTCTGGTATGTTTTCTCCCTTAACTATAGCTTCATACGTTTTAACTCTACCAACAACATCATCCGATTTAACTGTTAATATTTCTTGAAGAGTATGTGCCGCACCATATGCTTCTAGTGCCCAAACTTCCATTTCTCCAAATCTTTGTCCTCCAAACTGAGCTTTACCACCTAACGGCTGTTGAGTTACTAAAGAATATGGACCTGTTGACCTTGCATGAATCTTATCATCAACTAAATGAGCAAGTTTTAGAATATACATATACCCTACTGTTACTCTACTATCAAAAGCCTCTCCTGTTCTACCATCATATAAAACTGTTTTTCCATCTGGATTATATCCAGCTTTTACCAAACAATCTCGTATGTCTTCTTCAGTAGCTCCATCAAATACTGGAGTTGCAACATGCCATCCGAGTTCGCTTGCGGCCCAACCTAAATGAACTTCTAATACCTGACCTATATTCATACGAGAAGGAACTCCAAGTGGATTTAAACATATTTGAAGAGGTCTACCATCTGGTAAAAATGGCATATCTTCTTCAGGTAACACTCTAGAAATAACACCCTTATTACCATGTCTTCCAGCCATCTTATCTCCAACAGATATTTTCCTTTTTTGTGCAATATAAACTCTTACAAGTTCATTTACTCCTGGGGATAATTCATCTTTATTTTCTCTTGTAAATATTTTTACATCTACTATTATACCAGCTTCTCCATGTGGAACTCTCAAAGAAGAATCTCTAACTTCACGAGCTTTTTCACCAAATATTGCTCTTAGTAGTTTTTCTTCAGCTGTAAGTTCTGTTTCTCCCTTAGGAGTTACCTTACCAACCAAAATATCACCAGATCTAATTTCTGCACCTACTCTTATTATTCCTCGTTCATCAATATCTTTAAGTGCATCATCACTAACATTAGGTATATCCCTTGTTATTTCTTCTGGTCCCAGTTTTGTATCTCTTGCTTCTGATTCATATTCTTCTATATGAATAGATGAAAATACATCTTCTTTTACTAGTTCTTCAGATATAAGCATAGCATCCTCATAGTTATATCCTTCCCAAGTTATAAATCCTATTCTTATGTTTTTACCTAATGCAATCTCTCCAAGATCTGTAGATGGTCCATCAGCTAAAACTGTATCCACCTCAACTATTTCACCTTTTTCAACTATAGGCTTCTGATTAATACATGTTCCTTGGTTAGATCTTTTAAACTTAAGTAATTTGTATATGTCTTGTCTTCCATCTTTATCTCTTTTTACTCTTATTTCATTACCACTTACATAGGATACAACACCAGCATTTCTCGCTATTGGAAGAACACCTGAATCTACTGCTGCTTTATATTCTATACCTGTTCCAACTACCGGTGCACTAGGTTTTAGAAGTGGAACTGCCTGCCTTTGCATATTTGATCCCATAAGAGCACGTGATGCATCATCATTTTCTAAGAAAGTAATCATAGCTGTTGCAACTGATACTAATTGTCTTGGTGACACATCCATAAGATCAACTTCATCAGAAGCCACAATAAATACATCATTCAAGTTTCTTACAGTTACTTTTTTATCTATGAAATATCCATTTTCATCTACAGGTTCATTTGCCTGAGTAACTAGATAATGATCTTCTTCATCTGCTGTCATATATATTATTTCATCTGTAACTCTTCTATTTTCCTTATCTACCTTTCTATAAGGTGTTTCCATGAATCCATATCCATTAACTCTAGCATAGGATGCTAATGAGTTAATAAGCCCTATATTAGGTCCTTCAGGAGTTTCTATAGGACACATTCTACCATAATGAGAATGATGTACATCCCTTACCTCAAAACCTGCTCTTTCTCTTGAAAGTCCACCAGGTCCTAATGCTGATAATCTCCTTTTATGAGTAAGTTCAGACAATGGATTTGTCTGATCCATAAATTGTGATAGCTGAGAACTTCCAAAGAATTCTTTAATAGCTGCAGCTACAGGTCTTATGTTTATTAAATTTTGTGGAGTTATTCCTTCTTGATCTTGAATAGTCATTCTTTCTTTTACAACTCTTTCCATTCTTGAAAGACCTATTCTAAACTGATTTTGAAGAAGTTCGCCCACTGATCTCAATCTTCTATTTCCTAAATGATCTATATCATCAACATTTCCTATTTCATAAAGCAAACCTAATTCGTAGTTTATTGTAGAAAAAATATCATCCCTTACTATATGCTTTGGAATAAGCTCATGTATGTTTTTCTTTATAGCTTCTTTTATGTCTAATTCTTCACTGTTATTATCTAGTATTTCTTTAAGCAACGGATAATGAACATTTTCTTTAATGTTTAAATCTTTTATATCAAAATCAATAAAAGAATTTATGTCAACAAAATTATTACCTGTTATTCTAATGATCTTATCATCAACAAGTATATCCACAGTATTAATACCCATGTTTTGTATTTCAACTGCTTTTTCTCTTTTTATCTTTTCTCCCTGAAGAACAAGTATTTCACCTGTTTCTTTATTAACTATGTCAGTAGCTGCAATTTTGTTTGCAATTCTTAAAGATAAAGAAAGTTTTTTATTAAATTTATAACGCCCTACTCTTGATAAATCATATCTCTTAGCGTCAAAAAATAATGATTCAATTAAAGAAACTGCGCTGTCTACCGTTGGGGGTTCCCCAGGTCTTAACCTCTTGTATATTTCTAGTAGAGCTTCATCCCTTGTCTTGGTATTATCCTTCTCTAAAGTGGCTCTTAGTCTTACACTTTCACCATAGTTTTCGATTATTTCAGCATCACTACCAAATCCCATAGCTCTTGCTAATACTGTTATTGGAAGTTTTCTAGTTTTGTCTATTCTAACATATACTATTTCATTAGAATCTGTTTCATACTCAAGCCAAGCTCCTCTATTTGGTATAACAGTAGCGGAATAAAGTTTTTTACCAGTCTTATCAACGGAATAATTATAATATACTCCTGGTGATCTAACTAGCTGACTTACAATAACTCTTTCTGCTCCATTAATAATAAAAGTACCTTGTTCAGTCATTAGTGGAAAATCTCCCATAAAGACTTCCTGTTCGTTAATTTCTCCAGTTTCATTGTTGAATAATCTTACTTTTACTTTTAAAGGTGCCGCATAAGTAGAATCTCTTTCTTTGCATTCTTCAACAGAATACTTGACATTTTCCCTATCCAAAATATAACCTTCAAAAGTTAATGTTAAATTACCTTTGTAGTCTTGAATAGGATTAATATCCTCGAAGACTTCCTCTAAGCCCTCTCTAAGAAACCAATCATAGGAATCCAGCTGTACCTCTATTAAGTTAGGCATCTTTGCTACTTCTTCAAGCTTCGAAAAGCTCATTCTTGTTCTTTTACCAACCTTCACAGGATGTACCATCGACTCTCACCCCTTGCATAAACTAAAATAATCATAGACATATCATCCCTACGGACTTTATGCTTATGAATTTCTTGCATCTTATTAGCATTCCACATCTTATTAGTATTCCCAGTTTTAGTCTGGAAATTCACAAAACATTATATTTTTTTTTATAAAATTTGATTAATCAATGCAATTTCTTATGTTATCATAAAACAATTTATTTGTCAATATAATTATGCATATTTTTTAAAAATATATCAAATATTTTCATAATATAAAAATAGACCTCAAATAAATTATTGAGGTCCCATTTTATGATAAACTATTTTACTTCTACTTCAGCCTTTACTTCTTCAAGTTTAGCTTTCATACCTTCAGCCTCGTCTTTAGTAACGCCTTCTTTAATTGCTTTTGGCGCTCCATCAACTAAACCTTTAGCTTCTTTAAGTCCAAGACCTGTTATTTCTCTTACTGCTTTAATAACTTTAATTTTTTCTGGTCCAACTGCTTTAAGTATTACATCAAATTCTGTCTTTTCTTCAGCTGCTGCTGGTGCTGCTGCTGCTCCTGCTGCTGGTGCTGCTGCACTTACACCAAATTCTTCTTCACATGCTTTTACTAATTCATTTAAGTCTAAAACGCTCATTTCTTTTATAGCTTGAATAATTTCTTCTCTTGTCATTATTATAGACACCTCCAAATTTTCCTTTTTACTCAGAATCTTTACTTTCTTTTATTGCATTTAATACATATGCTAAATTTGATAATGGAGCTTTGAAGCTACCAAGAAGCTTAGCAATAAGAATTTCTCTTGATGGTATAGATGCAAACATCTTAACCTTTTCTGTATCATAAACTTCACCTTGAATTAACCCTGCCTTAAGTTCAAATTTCTTGTGAGTTTTTGCAAAATCACTTAAAACTCTAGCTGGTACAGTTGGATCTTCATAACCAAATGCTATAGATACTGGTCCTTCTAAAAAAGGAGAAATAGCATCCATTCCAAGTTCTTTAGCTGCTAAAATAGTTAAAGTATTTTTATATACTCTATATTCTACTCCAGCCTCTCGAAGATTTTTTCTAAGTTCTGTATCTTCTTCTACTGATAATCCCTGGTATTTACATAATATAGTACCTTGAGATTTTTCAAGCTTTTCTTTTATTTCCAAAACTTTAACTTCTTTTAACTTTCTGTTTTCATTTGACATTTGTCCACCTCCTAACAGTGTACTAATCTTTAAAAAACGAAAACCTCTCCAAAGACATGAAGAGGTCAATATTATATATTGAATCCTCGGTAGGCGGACTAACCATTATGTAATAACACCTACTATCTTTGGAAAATTTACATTTTAACTTTTTAAAGTATACTATATACTATTCTATCTGTCAACTAATCAAGAACTTTAGCTGGATTAATTTTTACTCCAGGTCCCATAGTGCTTGCTACAGCAACAGATTTAATATACTGTCCTTTTGCTGCTGATGGTTTTGCTTTAACTACAGCTTCCATTAACACTTTAAAGTTTTGAGATAGTTTTTCATTTCCAAAAGATGTTTTTCCAATCGGAACATGAATAATACAAGTTTTATCAACTCTATACTCAACTTTACCAGCTTTGATTTCATTTAAAGCTTTTGCTACATCAAAAGTTACTGTTCCAGATTTTGGGTTTGGCATTAATCCCTTAGGTCCGAGCACTCTTCCTAATCTACCAACTACTCCCATCATGTCTGGTGTAGCTACAACTACATCAAAATCAAACCAATTTTCTTTTTGAATTTTCTCAAGATATTCTTCAGCACCAACATAATCAGCACCAGCTTCTTGAGCTTCTTTAACTTTATCACCCTTTGCAAAAACTAAAACCTTAACAGTTTTACCAGTTCCGTTTGGAAGTACTACTGCACCTCTAACTTGTTGGTCTGCATGTCTTGGGTCAACTCCTAATCTTACAGCTAATTCTATTGTTTCATCAAATTTTGCTTTAGATGTTTTAACAACTAAATCCATAGCTTCGGCTGGAGTATATAATACTTTTTTATCTACTAGCTTTGAACTTTCTAGATAATTCTTGCCTACTTTAGCCATTAATAAACCTCCTTCGTGGTATTCGCGGTTTTACCTCCCACTTTTTTAACTAATCTTCTACTTCGATTCCCATACTTCTTGCTGTTCCAGCTACCATACTCATTGCAGCTTCTAATGAACCAGCATTTAAGTCAGGCATTTTTAGTTCAGCTATTTCCTTGATTTTTGCCTTTGAAACTTTAGCAACTTTTGTTTTGTTTGGTACTCCAGATCCACTTTCTATTCCTGTTGCTTTTTTTAATAATACAGCAGCTGGTGGAGTCTTTAGTATAAAACTGAAAGATCTATCCTGAAAAACTGTAATAACAACTGGAATAATAAGTCCTTCTTGTTTTGCAGTTTTTGCATTAAATTCTTTACAGAATCCCATAATATTTACACCATGTTGTCCTAAAGCTGGACCTACTGGTGGTGCTGGGGTTGCTTTTCCTGCAGGAAGTTGAAGTTTAATCATTCCTGTAACTTTTTTAGCCATAATTTACACCTCCTATTTGTGGTAAAATGCGGACATTTTGTCCTCCCACTTATTAAGACATAGTCTTATAAGCTACTAATCTACTTTTTCTATATTATCAAAATCAAGTTCAGCTATTGTATCTCTGCCAAACATGTTTACTGATACCTTAACTTTACGTTTTTCTATATTTATTTCTCTGATATCTGCAACAAAACTTTCTAATGGACCGGTTACAACTTTTACGTTTTCACCTATTTCAAAATCAATACTAACAATTTTCTCAACAATACCCATAGCTTTTGCTTCGTTGTCTGATAACGGTACTGGTTGTTTGGATTCTGGTCCAACAAAACCAGTAACACCCCTAGTATTTCTAACTACATACCAAGTCTCTTCGTTCATAAACATCTTTATTAAAACATATCCTGGATATGTTTTCTTTAAAGTTATTTTCTTCTTTCCATCCTTCATTTCTATTTCTTCATTCATAGGAACTTGAATGTCTGTAATAGCATCGTGAAGATTTCTATTTTCAATTATCTTCTCAATGTTAGTTTTAACTTTGTTTTCGTAACCTGAATATGTATGAACTACATACCATTTAGCTCTTTCTGTCATACAAATTTTAGATGAAGCTACGCTCCATCATAACCTCCTTTTTTGCTATTTTATAAATATAATCCTGTAGAGGTTATTAAACCCATAATCGTAAAGGCTTACTATCGCTAAAAGAATAATACAAAAAATAGAAACAACTATTGTTGATTTTTTTACATTTTCTTTTGTAGGCCAAGTTATTCTTTTTATTTCTGATTTTAAATCTTTGAAATACTTTACCAACTTGTTTCCTGCTGGTTTGTTTGCCTTTACAGCCTTATCAATAGCCATTTATTTCACATCCTCAAATAAAATTAGCCTATTTTGTTTCTTTATGTGCAGTATGTTTCTGGCAAAATTTGCAATATTTATTCATTTCGAGTCTATCAGGGTCATTTTTCTTATTCTTCATTGTGTGATAATTTCTTTGTTTGCATTCTGTACATGCTAAAGTAACCTTTGTTCTCATGATTACACCTCCTATTTTATCCTAAGACGTGGTGCACATCTTATGAATCAAAACATTCAATAAATAATTTATCATATATTATTGTATATGTCAATATTTAAACTTACACATAGGACTAGATATAGAAACCCAGTCCTATATTTTAAAAATTATTATTCTATTTAACTATTGTAGTAACAACTCCTGAACCAACTGTTCTTCCGCCTTCTCTTATAGCGAATCTTAAGCCTTCATCCATAGCTACTTCTGTTATTAATTCAACATTCATATCTATATGGTCTCCTGGCATTACCATTTCTACTCCGTCTGGTAAAGCGATTGAACCTGTAACATCTGTTGTTCTGAAATAAAATTGTGGTCTATATCCGTTGAAGAATGGTGTATGTCTTCCGCCTTCTTCTTTTTTTAATACATATACTTGACCTACAAATTTCTTGTGTGGATGTACTGAACCTGGTTTTGCTAAAACTTGACCTCTTTGGATATCGTCTCTTTGAACTCCTCTTAATAATGCTCCTATATTATCTCCTGCCATTGCTTGGTCTAGAAGTTTTCTGAACATTTCTACTCCTGTTACAACTGTCTTTTTCTTCTCTTCAGATAGTCCTATGATTTCTACTTCTTCTCCTACCTTTAAGATTCCACTTTCTACTCTTCCTGTTGCAACTGTTCCTCTTCCTGTTATTGTGAATACATCCTCTACTGGCATTAAGAATGGCATATCTGTTGCTCTTTCAGGTGTTGGAATATATGCATCTATTTCATCCATTAATTCAAATATACATTTTGTTTTTTCTTCATCTGTTGGATTTTCTAATGCTTTTAACGCACTTCCTACTACTATTGGAGCATCGTCTCCTGGGAAGCCATACTCACTTAGTAATTCCCTTACTTCCATTTCTACTAGTTCTATTAATTCTGGATCATCTACCATATCTGCTTTGTTTAAGAATACTACTATATATTGTACTCCAACTCTTGATGCTAATAGTATATGTTCTCTTGTTTGAGGCATTGGACCATCTGCTGCACTTACAACTAAGATTGCTCCATCCATTTGTGCTGCTCCTGTTATCATGTTCTTTACATAATCAGCATGTCCTGGGCAGTCAACGTGAGCATAATGTCTATTATCTGTTTCATACTCAACATGTGCTGTGTTTATTGTAATACCTCTTTCTTTTTCTTCTGGTGCTTTATCTATTTCGTCGAATTTTGCTACCTCTGCATAACCCTTTGTTGCAAGTACTGCTGTTATTGCAGCTGTTAATGTTGTCTTACCGTGATCTACGTGACCTATTGTTCCGATATTTACGTGTGGCTTATTTCTTTCATATTTTGCTTTTGCCATTTTTAATTTCTCCTCCTTAAAACAATATCTTTGTAATAAACTTATCCTAGTGTGTTGCAAACTAAAAATATATTTTGGAGCCCATGACCGGGATTGAACCGGTGACCTCTACCTTACCAAGGTAACGCTCTGCCGACTGAGCTACATGGGCAGTTTAACTTGATTTGGAGCGGGAAACGGGACTTGAACCCGCGACACCTAGCTTGGGAAGCTAGTGCTCTACCGCTGAACTACTCCCGCTTATATTTAGTGTTGCACCGATTATTAATTTTACTATTGTAATTATGATTTGTCAACAAAAAATTACTCATTATTAAGTGATTTTTCAAGTTTTCTTTTTACTCTTTGCAATGCATTGTCTATTGACTTAGCCTGTCTTTCTAAATCACATGCAATTTCCTGATAAGACTTACCATCCAAATAGGAACTTAAGACTTCTATTTCTAGATCAGATAGAGTTTCATTAATTTCCTTTTCAATAAAACATATCTGTTCTTTTGATATAACTACATCAGCAGGATCTATTACTCTAGCTTCTGATAAAATATCTAATAAAGTTCTTTCAGATTCTTCGTCATAAATAGGTTTATTTAAAGATACATATGTATTGAGTGGTATGTGTTTTTGTCTTGTAGCTGTCTTTATGGCTGTTATTATTTGCCTTGTTATACAAAGCTCTGCAAACGCTTTAAAGGATGCTAATTTATCGAATTTAAAATCCCTTATAGCTTTATATAAACCAATCATTCCTTCTTGATAGATATCTTCCCTATCCGCGCCAATCAAAAAATATGCCCTAGCTTTAACTTTAACGAAATTTTGATATTTACTTATCAAATAACTTTCAGCATATGTATTTCCATTTTTTGCTTCAGCTACCATTTCTTCATCTGCCATATTTGAAAAATCTAATTCTCTTGCTTCCCCATTGACGTTTTCCAAAATATACCCCCTAAGATATACACCCTTACACTAAATTATACGATTTGGAAAATACTAAGTCAAGACAATTCAACGACTTCTGCGTATTTTTTCAAGTTTTTCCATAGTTTCTTTTTCTAACCTATCAGATAGTAAATTTTTTTTATTTGAATTGTTTTTTTTATGTTTCTGTTTTATATCTTCTTCCATTTTTAAAACTTCATAATAAAGTTCCATAGAAGACATTCTAACTGCACCTCTTTGAAAAATAAGCTGTTGTTCTAATGAATCCGATGTTACTACTAATATGTCTTTTTTTCTTCCAAGACTATCTACTTTTTTTTCAATATAACTATCAGCAGTTTCTCCCTCTTTGGTGTATATTATAACTATGTTATCTTTTATTTCTTTACTTTCCAAATTTCCTGATTTTAAATATCCATCAAAAACCAAATACACTTTATACTTCATAAATGATGAATAGTTGTGAAGAGTTTCTATTAATTTTTCTCTTGCACCTTGAAATGTTATCTCTTTTAATTGTTTTAAATTAGGCCAAGAATTAATAACATTGTATCCATCTATAAAAACAAGTTTCATTTTTTTATTTCAACCTTTGAACAGCAATTTCATAAATTAACATTCCAGCTGCAACAGAAGCATTTAATGATGATACACTGCCTTTCATAGGTATTTTAACTAAAACATCACATTTTTCCTTAGTAAGTTTTGAAATACCTTTTCCTTCGCTACCTATTACCAAAGCAACAGCACCTTTAAAATTAGTTCTAAAGGAGTAATCTTGTCCTGCCATATCTGCTCCATATACCCATATGCCATTTTCTTTTAATTTATCTATCTCATTATTTATATTTGTCACTTTTGCTATTTTTATAGATTCTATAGCACCGGCAGATGTTTTAGATACTACAGGTGTTATTCCAACATTTCTTCTCTTTGGAATTATTATACCATGAGCTCCTAGCACCTCAGCTGTTCTAATTATTGACCCTA
Organism: Clostridiaceae bacterium; assembly: GCA_041821285.1. Classification (GTDB taxonomy): domain Bacteria; phylum Bacillota; class Clostridia; order Clostridiales; family Clostridiaceae; genus JAJBWD01. Next base: position 5,489 of record JBGUER010000014.1, on the reverse strand, counting down.
AATTATGCGGATCTTCTATTTCATCTAAAATTATAATCAAAGGGTCTTCATTAAGTTGTTTTGCATAATCTAATATATCCTCTACTTCATAATATTTGTACGGCGTAGTTATGGCTATAACCCCTTGATGTGCTTTTGTAAAAGACATATATTCTAATTTTCTCTTATCCACTTCTTTTATTGGAATTCCTTTTTCTTTTGCAAGTGCTAAAATAACAGTTATAGCACCTTGTTTATCCCCTTTGTTCACATATATTTGTTCTACAGTTCTATCTCCCTTTAAAGCTTCTATTACAGAATTTCTTCCCTCTATAGTGTTTTCTCTTATTTCCCTATCTATTTTAGACAAATTTTCTTCGCTCATACGTTTCCTCCAAGATATTTATTTTTCATATATATTTGTTTATTACAACTCATTTTCCCTTCAGGGCATCCACTTTTTATACATGGTGGCCCCGCATATTTAAACAAAGTTGGTGCAACTTTTTTAACTTCACTTAACATAAGGTCTGCCATTTCTCTTATTTCCCATTGAGCCCTACTGCAACATCTATGTTTGAAAAAATTCATAAGACTTCTAGCATTCATTGTAACAACTATTTTTGTTTCGCAAGCATTAGGAAAAACATATCTTGCATCTTCAATAGCTTTTTTTTCAGCTTGTTTTTCATTCATATTTTCTTTTATATATTTATCCTTTAATATTTCAGCTAATTTATCATAACTATTTTGAATTTCTTGCATTTGTTTAATATATATTGTTTTTGCTTCTTCAATAGCTTCTATTTCTGGTGGAATTATGTATTCGAATTGATTTAATTTTACATATCTTTGGCTTTGCTGAGAATATGAAGCTATTCTATGTCTAACTAGCTGATGGCTTAGCGTTCTTGATATTCCTTCTATTGCAAAAGTAAATGAAACATGTTCTATAGGGGACTCATGGCCTAAATTCATTAACATATTTAAAAATTTTTCAGTTTTTTCTTCATCTAAATTATCCATTATTTCTCCAGCGGATATGGAACTATAACAAAGTTTTGCAGCTGATGCTACTACCTTTTCTGGATTTTTTGTGTGTTCTAACAATATAACTTTACAAGCCATTTTTATCCTCCTCATCAAAAAAAACTATTAAATCATTAATAATCTCATCGATTCTATCTTCATCTTCATTTAAATATAAATATCCAATTAAAGCTTCTAGCCCTGTAGCATTTCTATAATCTATTATATCAGCATTCCTAGGAGGATTTAAAGATTTAGCATTTCTTCCTCTTTTAAATACTAGTATTTCTTCTTCCTTTAAATTATCCTTATACGCTTTAATAAAATTACTTTGAGACTCTGCCTTAACATAACTCACAGCCATTTTATGAAGTTTATGTACCGATTTTTCACTATTTTTATGAATTAAATAATTTCTTATATACGCCTCATAAATAGCATCACCTATATATGCTAATTGAAGAGAATTTAAACTATTAACTTTTAATTTCTTAAAGTTTTTTTCTACTGTTTTACCAATCATTCAAGTTTCTCCTTTAATATTCTAATTGTCTTATATAACACTTTTTACTTTATTAATATTATGCACTATTTTCATTAGTTTAGCAATTTATAGTAGATAAATAAAAAAAGAAAAAGCAGATGGACTAAGCCAATTCTGCTTTTATATCTTGCCACATTTCTCTTATCTCTTTATTTGCTACACTATTTTCATAAAACACTATAGGTTTCAATTCATTAATAGATTTCATTACTAAATCATCATATGATATTTTGCCTATAATTTTTATATTATTATCACTGCAATACTCTTCTATAGTTTTAGCTATCTTCTCATTTATACTATATTTATTTATACAAACTAAAGCTTTTACTTTAAAATGATTACAAACTTTTGCTATTCTTTTTAGGTCATTTAGCCCCGATAAAGTAGGCTCAGTTACAATAAGAGCTATATCCACATTTGTAATAGATGCAATTACAGAACATCCTATTCCTGGGGAACCATCTATTATTGTTAATTCATTATCTTTATTTATCTTTTCATTTTTTTCTCTTATTTTTGAAATAAGCCTTCCAGACCCATCACTTCCTATTTCCATAGTAGCCCTTGATATAAATTTATTTCCGCTTTCAGTAACCATAATTTCAGCATTTTTTATACTGTCTAAACTTATTGCTTTTGTGGGGCATACATATGTACAAGCACCACAACCTTCACATTTATTTTCTATTATTCTATTATTTTTTATTGCATTATACTCACATACTTTTTCACATTTTCCACAAGATATACATAAATTTTCATCTATTCTTGCTTTTTTTTCACCAGAAAACATCTCACTATCTATATCTTTGCCTTCATACATTAAATACATATTAGGAGCATCAACATCACAATCTGCCACATATTTAGCTTTTGATAAATGTACCAATGAGGAAGCTATAGTTGTTTTACCAGTTCCGCCTTTACCACTTATTATTACTAATTCCATTTTACAACCTCCATAACACTAGAAGCAATAGTTTTAAATATATCATTATATTCCTTATCTTCAATTAATAATTTACCATTAGAATATAATATAGCAGCCTTTTTACTATATGGCACATTCCCTAATATTTTAATATTTTCTTCTTTTAAATATGGAGTTAAAATTTGCTCATCTTCTGTATATTTATTAACTATAGCCCCAAAAGGGATATTCATACTTTTCAACAATGAAGCTGCCATTTTAAGATCATGTACTCCGAATTTAGATGGTTCTGAAACTAAAATAGCATAGTCTGCATTAAATAAAGTATTTACAACTGAACAAGATGTTCCTGGTGCACTATCTAAAATATTTAATCCTGAATTAGTATCTTTTAATAGCTGTTTAATTATAGGTGGGGCTAATGGTTCTCCTATATTTAAAAGTCCTCTATTAACCTCTATTTCTTCTCTATATCCTTGCTCTATTATCCCTATTTCTCTTTTTGAAAAACTTATAGCATCATTTGGGCAAGCATAGCTACAAGCTTTACATCCGTGACATAATTTTTCAAATAAGATTATATCATTTTTGGTTTTTGCTAAAGCATTAAACATACAGGCATCTGCACATTTGCCACAATTTATACATTTATCTTTATCTATAACTGGATAATTAATCAATACTTTTTTTTCTTTAATATTAATTGGATTTAGAAATATATAACCATTTGGTTCTTCTACATCACAATCATAATAATTTGCTTTCATCATCACCGCTAAATTAGTTGATATAGTGGTTTTGCCTGTACCACCTTTCCCACTTAATACTGCAATATTCAAATTAAACCTCCACTACATTTCTTCTAATTTATTATTATTAAATAAATCTAATATTTCTTCTATAGTTTGAGAAGTGGCTTTATAAGATTTTATATTTGATTTTTCCAATATTTCAGAGGCATTAGGACCAATAGCTCCTGATATAACTACATCTATAGATTCTTCAACTATCTGATTTCCAGCCTGTATTCCAGCACCACCAGAGGCTTTTCCACCTTCATTTTCTATAAATTTTCCTTGTTCTTTTAAAGTATCATATACATAAAAATACTTGCACCTTCCAAAATGTGAGTCTAATAAAGATTGTTTTTCATTTCCTTTAGATGATATTGCAATTAACATTATACTGTTCCTCCTTATATTTCATATTATTATAATAATATATTTTAAAATAGTTTTTGTCAAATGCCAATAACTATTTTATACAAAAAATAACTACTAACAATTTACGTCAGTAGTTATTAAACCATTATATATTATTATAATCTCCTTCTTCTGCAAAAGAAGTTAAACGATCATATATTATCGCAGATTCATCTTCATTTGCCAAAACTATTAAATAATCTCCAGCATACATGGATGTACTGCCCTTAGGAATTATCTCTCTTTCTCCTCTTTTTAAAGATACAATAAGGCAATGTTTAGGCCATTTTACTTCACTCAATTTTTTAAATTGTAGTTTAGAACCCATACAAACAGGAATTTCTATTATAACTTTATTTTTACTATCTCCGTGAAATTTATTTGTTCCCTTACTTAATAGTCTTTCCAATAAAGACTCATATATAGGTTTTGACCCTAATAAATCAGTTATTACATATGCTATTATTGATACAAAGGCTATTGACAATAAATGATTAAAAGATCCTGTCATTTCTGTTAATAATACCATCCCTGTTATTGGTGCTTTTACTATTGCAGCAAAATACGCTGCCATAGATATTATTATAATATTTATTAGATAAATTTTATCAACGCCAAAATATTTTGTAATAACTAATCCATATATGGCTCCTATTATAGCACCTATAACTAACAAAGGAAGAAATATTCCTCCTGGTGCAGATGAACCATAACTTAATATAGTAAATAAATATTTAACCACAACTATTACCACTAAAGCTAATATAGAATATTTTCCTGCTTCAGATAAAGATATTATTAATTCATGACCTCCACCTAGCACTTCTGGCAATATAAAAGCTAAAACACCAGCAGTTAAAAATGGAATAATCGGCCAAAATCTTTTGGGTATAAATTTTTGTTTTTCGTATATTTCTTGTGTTTTTAATAATCCTTTATTAAATACGACACCAGCTATTCCTATCAACACTCCTAATACTATAAGATATGGATAATCTATTAATGGTATAGCTTGGGTTACATTTAAATTAAATATTGGTTTTAATCCAAAAAAGTTTTTAGTTACAAAATCAGCTGTAACAGATGCTGCAAGAGCCGTTGTTAAGACTACAGGTGAAAAATTTTTATGAACTTCTTCAAGAGAAAACATAACACCAGCTAAAGGTGCATTGAACGCAGCTGCAAGTCCTGCACTAGCTCCAGAAGTTATTAAGAATTTTTCTTCTATTTTGGGTCTCTTCGTTATTCTGCTATATCCTTGGCCTATCGCTGCACCCATTTGTATGGATGGGCCCTCTCTTCCTAAAGAAAGTCCTGCCGCTAGTCCTAAAAAACCTCCAAAAAATTTATATACAACTACTTTAAGCCAATTCATATCAAGCTTTCTTAATAAAACACCTTCTACTTGAGGAATACCACTTCCTGAAATCATCGGTTCTTTCTTTACTAAATATCCAACTATAATACCTAATAATGCTAAAAATATAAACCAAAAGGGAATATATGCTTTATTTATTCTTAAAAAATCATATGCTTTTCCTGTAAAACCAATTGCAATATCTACTGCAAATCTATAGGCTACAATTAGCAATCCTGTAATTATACCTATTGCTATCCCTTCAAATATCACTCTTATCTTAAAATTATTCCATTTTTGTAATGTATGTTCTGTATTGTTTTTATTATCCATTTATAAAGACCCCTAACTTGCTATATATTGAAATTATCGGTAAAAAGGTTTGTATTATTTATACAAACCTTTATTTTTAGCTATTCTTTTATAGACCACCTGACTCCTTTT
>JBGUER010000013.1:17297-29930 GCA_041821285.1 Clostridiaceae bacterium | reverse complement strand
TTTAAATTTACGATGATAACATAATTAGAAATAGAATCATCACTTTTTAATGATTCACCTTTAAAACGGAGATACCATTGTATTTCTGATAGTTCACCTTTAGTGTTGCTTTTAATATCTTTAAAAAAACCATCTTGAAAAGTATATTTATTATTTAGACCAGATAATTCCCCTATAGCTAAAATATCATTTCCTTTAACATTCTCATAAAAGATATTCGCTGGTTTATTTTTTTCACCATTAGGTAAGGAGATAATGTAATCAATTAAAGTTGAAATAGTATCTTTCCCAAAACAATTTGTTTTATAATCATAGTCAAAATTTTGAAGTTTGTTATTTACCATAATATAATTATCTAGCGTAATTTTATCGCCTTTTTTATTTCCAGAATAAATTTTTTCGGTTTTATTATTGCTAAGACCAGTTAAACCTAAGATGTTATTGTTTTCGCATAGTATGCTATTAAAATCTGTGCCGTTGTATTTATAGATATGTTGAATTGCTACTCCGTCTTTTGCGCATTGGATAAATAATTCAGGATTTTTATCTCTAGTAATATCTATTAGAGATAAATTAAGAGGCCAATTTGTATAATAATTTCCAAGAAAACTATTTCTATCTTGATTATCTAATTGAAATGATTTATTTTCTGCATATATTTCTATATAGTACTTTTCGTTTAAAACTTTTATATCAATTAAATCTTTTTTCCCATCACCGGTTAAATCTGCTTTTATTCCCTTTTCTTCATTGGAATTAAATACAGAAGTTCCCGATTTGGATCTTCCTAAAAATGCAATCAAAAGTAAAAATATTGCTATTATTAAAACAAGTAATAATAGTGTTTTTATTTTTATAAATATAACTTTAAATTTCATTATTTCACCTCCATTAAATTATATGAAGGTTTGATAATTTACATGCATTTATATTTATTATATATGGCTTATATATTTATTAATATTACACATAATATAAATGATGAGATTTATTAAGTATAAAAAATAAGTTTAAATATGAGAAAAGGTGATTTTATGAAAAAAAATTTAATTTATTTCTTGGTAGCTTGTATATGTTTATCTTTTATAGGTTGTAGTAAAAAGGAAGAAGAGAAATGTAAAATGAATATGTATATAAATATAAAAGATCAGTATGTTTTAGAAATATTAGATAATATTATTCAAGAGTATAAAGAAAAAAATCCTAATTGCGAGGTGAATATCGTTGCAAATTTAAATAATAAAATAAGTGAAAATGAGCAAAATGTAGATATTAATATAACTGAGCGTGAGGAATTTATAATGAAAGCAAAAACAGGCAATTTGATGAATTTAGAAAATTATTATGAAAAGGAGAAGATATATAATAATTACGCTAATTTAACATCTTCTTATGGAAGATATCATGATATAAATTATGGTATAGCTATTTTACCAAAAGAAATGAAATTGTTATATAATAAAGAGTTGAATGACAATATATTATCTAAAGAAGATATTACAAGTATTACAAAAAAATTAAATTCTCAAGGAGCAAAAATACCGATATTTTTGGGAAAAGAAGATGACCCTAACAATATTATGTTATCAATAGTAGCTTATAATATAGTAAATTTAGATAATATAGAAAGATTATATGATAACAAGGAAGGTTATTTAAAAGAAATATATATGGAAAAGATATTTTCAAATCTAGATCTTCTTTATAAGCAAGGAGTTATATCTAAAGATTTATTTTATTTAGGGAATAGTAATGATTTAAATAGTTTTAATGCAGGAGATATTCCAATCCTTATAACGGATAATAGGATAGACTACAATGAAGCAAAGATATCATTACTAAATAGTAACATATTTTTTTCGAATTCAGTAATTTCTGTTCCAATAAAGGCTGAAAATAAAAATGAAGTAGATAAATTTATAGAATATTTATATAGTGATGAATTGTTAAAAAAATTAGCAAATGAAAATATATTAACAGGTAATAATAATTTTGATAGAATAAAAGTTACTTCGGATAATTGGTATCTATTAGATGCTATTCCTTCAAGGTTTGATATAGAATTAAGTAAGACAGTGGATAATATATTAGAGGGCAAGTATAACGGAAGTGAATGGCAAAGTTTGATTGAAAATGTATATAAATAAAGAATCCAATAAGGATTCTTTATTGTTTTTTACATTTTTCACAAAGGCCATAAAAATAAACTTGGTTAGATAATACCTGAAAATTAGTATTTGATTTAACTTTATCGTTTAAATTAGAAAGATCGATACCTTCAATATCAGATACCTTATTACAATTAATGCATTGTATATGTGGGTGTGATATTGTATTTTCATCGTATCTAAAATTTCCTTCGCCTACATTTAATTCTTGTATAAGACCAACTTGTACTAGAGTTTTAAGTGCTTTATAAACAGTAGCTAGACTCATTGTAGGGTACTCATCTTGAATTGAATTGTAAATGGTTTCAGCTGAAGGGTGTTCTTTTGTAGATTTTAAATATTTGTATACTGCAATTCTTTGAGGGGTTAATTTTAATTTTTTTTCTTTAAATGTTTTTGTTATATTATACATAGACACCACCTGAATTGTGTAAGATTTTATGATATAATTATATAATAATTATTATTAAGTGTCAATAAGAATTAGTTAGTGCATTTTTTTGTTGACTTATTGAGAAATATAATATATAATCTTGTTTGTACTATGGTCTCTTGGTCAAGCGGTTAAGACACCACCCTCTCAAGGTGGAATCAGGGGTTCAATTCCCCTAGGGACTACCATTCTTATAAAAATAGCTGGTTTGAAGAAATTCAAATCAGTTATTTTTTTATTTTGCTTAGAAGTATGAATGTAAAGTAAATTTTTTTGATAAATGGTAAAATGAAAATTATTATGTTATAATATGCGTAAAATTCTAATTTGGGATTGTATTTTTGATTTATTTATTTAATATGATAGAATAAGAATGGGAATGCTTAACTAGATGAAAAGAAGGTAGATTAAAGCTATTTTCTATAAAGAAAAGAAAGGGGAAAAAATAATGAAGGCTATAATAGTTGGAGCAGGTAAGTTGGGGTATAAACTTGCTGAGGCAATGCTTAGTAATGATGTTGATGTTACAGTTATTGATATAGATGTTAAAAAGTTAGAACGTATCAATAATGAATTAGATGTATTAACCATTAATGCAAATGGTGTACAAATAGAAATTCTAAGGCAATTAAAAATAGAACTTTATGATTTAGTAATTGCGGTAACAGGGAGCGATGAAACTAATATTATAATATGTTCTTTGGCAAAAAAACTGGGTTGTAAAAAAACAATTGGTAGAATTAGAAATCCCGAGTATGCAAAGGAATTAGAATTTTTAAAGGTAGAAATGGGTATAGACCACATTGTAAACCCTGAATTAGCTATTGCAAATGAAATAACTCAGTATTTATTAAAAAGATATACTTTTTATTCTAATAATTTTGCAAAAGGTAAAGTATCTATGATTGATTTTAAGGTAGATAACATGCCTGAGTTTATTGGGAAAAAAGTCTATGAATTAAAAGAAATGGAAGACCTACTAATTGTAGCTATTTCTAGAAACGGAGAACTCATTGTTCCTCATGGAGGGAATGTAATAGAAAAAAATGATATTGTATACATTATGGGTAAGAAAAACAAAATAAGTAATTTGGCTGAAAAATGCAATATTTCCATAGATGTGAAATATATAAAAAAAGTAATGGTTCTTGGCGGTGGGAAAATAGGATATTATTTGGCAGAAAAATTAACAAAGGCAGGAATTCATGTTAAAATTATTGAACAAGAAAAGTCTAGATGTAAGTATTTATCAGAAAAGTTAGATAAAGCTTTAATAATACATGGGGATGGAACGGATATTAAGCTTTTAGAAGAAGAAGATATGAAGTCAATGGATGCATTTATAAGCGTTACAGGTTATGATGAAGAAAATTTATTAATGTCTCTAATGGCTAAACAATCAGGTGTAAAAAAAGTTATATCTAAGGTAAGTAGACCTAATTATGCTCGAATTATAGAAAAATTAGGTGTTGATGTTGCACTAAACCCAATTAATATATCAGTAAGTGATATATTGAAATTTACTAGAGGCGGTAAGGTAATATCAGTTTCTTTATTGCTTGGAGAACAGGCAGAAGTAACAGAAGTAGTGGTTTCTAAAAATCTTTCAATTGTTGGAAAATCAATTGAAAAATTAGGATTGCCAAAAGGTGTAATTATTGGCGCAGTTGAACATGAAGGAAAAGTTGATATACCAAACGGTAAGACAATATTATATCCGAAAGATAGATTAGTAATATTTTGTTTGACATCTAAAAACCAAGCATTGGAACCATTCTTTAAAGATAACAAAGGGGGAATATTTGGTGAATTATGGAATCGTAACAAAGGTATTAGGAATACTACTAATTCTTGAATCTGCAGGAATGGTACCACCTTTTTTAATTAGTGCTTTTACTGGTGGAAATGATTTTATGGGATTTTTGTATTCAATAATATTAACATTTTTTATTGGTTTTGCAATGTATAAAGTACCTAATAATAAAAAAAATATTCGAGCAAGAGAAGCTTTAAGTATAGTTTCTATTGGTTGGATTTTGATTTCTTTTTTTGGAGCACTTCCATTTATCTTTTCTGGTAGTATTCCATCTATGGTTGATGCATTCTTTGAAATGGTTTCAGGTTTTACAACTACTGGAGCAACAATTATTGATGATATAGAAGTGCTGCCTATGGGAATTCTTTTTTGGAGGTCTTTTAGTCATTGGATAGGTGGAATGGGGATTATAGTGTTTACAGTTGCTATTTTACCAGCACTAGGTGTGGGCAGTTTCCAAATTTTCAAAGCAGAAAGTCCAGGACCTACTGCAGATAGAATAGTACCTCGTATTAAAGATACAGCAAAAATTTTATATGTTGTATATATTGGAATAACAATTTTAGAAATTATATTGCTTAAATTAGGTGGTATGACTTTATATGAATCATTTATTCATACATTTGGAACTGTAGGTACAGGTGGATTCTCTACAAGAAATGGAAGTATTGGTGCTTTTAATAGCAGTTATATAAATATAGTAATATCAATATTTATGGTTATGTCAGGTATAAATTTTTCTTTGTATTATCAATTATTTAAAGGAAAATGGAGAGATGTTTTTAAAAATGAAGAATTAAGATTGTATTTAGGAATTATCCTAGTCAGTGTTATTTTAATTACTGTAAATATTTACAAGAGTATTTATAGTAATTTCGGTGAGTCACTTCAACATTCGTTTTTTCAAGTAAGTTCAATTATAACAACAACCGGTTATGGTACTGCTGATTTTGATAAATGGACAACATTTAGTAAATCAATATTATTTATGCTTATGTTTGTTGGGGGATGTGCAGGGTCTACTGGTGGGTCTATAAAAAACATAAGAATATTGGTACTTATAAAACTTGTTAAAAGAGAAACTTATAAAATTTTTCATCCAAGGTCAGTAGTGCCTATTAAAGTAAACGAAAGAGCTTTATCTACGGATGTAGTTTTAAGTATAGCAAGTTTTTTCGCTTTATATATGTTGATTTTTGTTTTAGGGACTATAGTTATATCTTTAGAAGGAATTGGATTAGTTTCATCTGCCAGTTCAGTTGCAGCAACCTTAGGAAATATAGGACCTGGTTTTGGCTTTGTAGGGCCTACGCATACATATAGTGGGTTTAGTAATGCAAGCAAAATGTTATTTTCATTTTTTATGCTTTTTGGGAGATTAGAATTATTTACTATGCTTGTAATGTTTAACCCTAAATTTTGGAAAGCTGAAATTTAAAGAATTAGGAGGAGAAATATGTTTGGAAATTTTAATTTAATGACTACAATATATACTATACCAGGAATATTATTAGCTTTTACTTTTCATGAGTATGCACATGCTTATGTAGCAGATAAATTAGGCGATAATACTCCTAGATTCCAAGGAAGATTAACTTTAAATCCTCTTGTACATATTGATATTATGGGATTTATAATGATAATTATTTTCCATTTTGGTTGGGCAAAACCTGTGGAAACAAACCCAAGAAATTTTAAACATTATTATAAAGATGATCTTTTAGTATCTATTGCTGGAGTAATAGGTAATTTAATAGTTGCTTTAATTTCAGCCATAGTATTAGGTATTTTAATTAAAATATCACCTATGATAACAAGTGAATTTTTATATACTATAATGGGGATAGTATATAAATTAGTATATTATACAATATATATCAACTGTATACTTGCCATATTTAATTTATTGCCTGTACCAGGATTAGATGGATTTCATATATTAAGAGATTTGTTTCCAAAGACAATAGAACCATTGTATTATAAAGTCCAAAGATATCAGATTTTTATAATACTAATAGTTGTATATTTTGCAGGATATATAATATCAACACCAGCTATCCTTTTGTTTAGTTTATTTTTAAAAATAGCTAATATTATATAAAAAAAGTGAAAATAATATATTTACTTAGGAAATTTTAATATTTAAGGAGATAAGATGAGACTTAGAAAAAAATGGTGGGCTAGACCGGAGATGGAAAAGTTAGATTTTTTTATTACTAATCCATATGATTATAAAGGAAAATGGAATGATGAATTTAAAAATAATAATGAAATTCAGCTAGAATTAGGATGTGGAAGAGGTAAATTTATAATAGAAAAGGCTATAGAAAATCCTAATATAAACTATATAGCTATAGATATAAAGGATGAAGTTTTAATATATGTAACTAAAAAGGTGGAGGAGCAAGAACTTTCTAATATTAGAGTAGTGCCTCTTAATATTATGCAAATAGATGGAGTTTTTGATAAAGATGAAATAAAAAAGATATATATTAATTTTTGTAATCCTTGGCCTAAAGCAAGTCATAATAAAAGAAGGTTAACTCACAGTAAATTTTTAAAGATGTATAAAAATTTCATAATAAATGGTTCGGAAATTTGGTTTAAAACAGATGATAAAGATTTATTTGAAGATTCTTTAGTGTATTTTAAGGAAGAAGGATTTAATTTAGATTTTGTAACTTATGATTTACACAATACTGATTTCAAAGACAATATAGAAACGGAGTATGAAGCTAAGTTTTCCGCGTTAGGAATGAAAATTAATTTTTTAAAGGCTACATTAAAATAAATCAATTAAAATCTATAATATTATTATTTTAGGGAATGTTAATATTATAAGGGAGGTTTTAATATGAATGATAATGGTAGTCATAAAATTCAAGGAATAATAAAGGACAGTAAAGGCGAGATAACTGCGTATAAGTTAGAGGATGGTTCTACTGTAGATAAAGTTCAAGGTGTTATTATGGCAAAAGAAGGTAGAATATCAGATGTTTTAGTTTCAAAATCTAAAATGGGTGAAGAATTTTTAAGATCTATTCCTGATGGAGATAAGACTAATAATTTAGATGACCTTCCCACAGAAAATAAATAGGCTATTTTATAGCCTATTTAACTTTATATTTGGGTTCTAGTTTATAAGGAGTATAGGAGAGTTTTGATGTTCTTAAGCCTTCTAGGCCTAAGTCTTGTTCTCTATTTATATATAAAGTGTCTAAAAAATAGTTTTCTACAAAGGTTTTATTTATAAATGCATAAAGGCCTCGTATATTGGGATTGGCTTTTTCTATGTGAATTATAGCCATATTTTCATTGACTTTTTCCCCTATGGTAAAAGCTGATAATGTGTCGTCAATATAAACTACAATACCTACAAAATTAAGGTCTTTCATATTTATAAGCATATCTTCTATTGCATAAAGTTCTTCTCTCAAAAAGCCTTTGCAATTTTTTTCACGACACCATATTCTGGCAGTAGTGATACATTCTTTTACTATATCCTTTGATAAAGGTTCCCATCTGAAATTATAAGTTTTTATAAAGTTATTATAATGATTTTTTTTCTTGTGAAGTTTTTTGCCAGATAGATTAATTAATTTATTACTTTCGTAAATATAATCAAAATTATCTCTATCTTTTTCTATTTCATATTTGTCTTTATAAGAAATGTTTAAATCATCAATAAATGGTTGTTCTGCATCTTTAAATAGGTAATCTAGATTATTTTGATTTTTATAATTTTCTAGTTCTTCTAGTATTTCAGATAAATTATTTTTATAGCCTATAGGTTGCATAAAATGACTAGCTCCATCAAAATCTAATTTTTTTATTATTAAACAGTTATCTAAAATAGTAAATTTTATATCAAGTGCTTTTCTCCAAATATATAAACTTATAAAAGTATATTCGCAAGTTTTAAAATTATAAGGTGATAAATATTTATTTAATAGTTTTCTATCTTTTAATTCTATAGGTTTAAATTCTAGCATAAAAAACTCCTTTATTTCTTTATTGAAAGCGATATTGGTATATATTCCAATGTACAATAGATATTAAGTAAAAATAAATATTCGTGGAAAACAAAATAATTCTCATATACAGTACATGAACTATTCAAATCCTCTCTAATTTAGTGTATATTATTAAGTGGAATTAGTTACTAGGAGGAAAATTGTATGAAGAAAATATTTAAAGAGTACTTTTTAATAACCTTTGGAGTTGTTTTAGTAGCAGCAGGAATATATTTTTTTCTAATGCCTAATGATTTAGCAGCAGGAGGGGTTAATGGTCTAGGAATAATACTAAATAATTTTTTCCCGAAATTACCTGTTGGGTTTATTATGCTTGTATTAAATTTAATTTTATTTGTTATTGGTTTTTTATTGATAGGAAGTAATTTTGGAATGAAAACAATTTATGCAAGTATCAGTTTATCAGGTGTAATTTGGTTATTCGAAAAAGTATATCCAATAAAAACTCCCTTAATAGACGATTTGATGATTCAATTAATCTTTGGAGTATTAATATCAGGTGCTGGAATGGGAATTGTATTTAATCACAATGCATCTACAGGGGGAACCGATATAATAGCAAAAATAATAAATAAATTTTTTCATTTAGATATTGGTAAAGCTATGCTTTTATCTGATTTTTTTATAACTTTGTTAGCAGGAGTTACTTTTGGGTTACAATTAGGACTTTATGCTTTACTTGGTGTAATAATGAATAGTTTTGTTATAGACACTGTAATAGAAGGTTTTACAGTGTGTAAAGAAATAGTTATTATCAGTAAAGAAGGAGATAAAGTTAAAAAATTCATAATAGATGAATTAGGCAGAGGTGCTACAATATACTTCGCTAAGGGTGGATTTTCTGGAAAAGAAAAAGAAGTTATAACTACAATTATGGATAGAAAAGAATTTATAAGACTTAGAAATTATATTAAAGAAATAGATAGTACTGCATTTATAACAGTAAATAATGTTAAAGAAACATTAGGAGAAGGATTTAAAAGCATTGTTGAATAAATAAAAATTAGATGATATAATGAATTTACAATTTAATAAGAGTTATTTAAGGGAATGCGGTTAAAATCCGCAGCAGCCCCCGCTACTGTAACACCTACGATTGATAGAATACCACTTAGTTTACTAGGGAAGGTTATCAAAAGGTTAAGGTGTAAGCCAGGATATCTTATTTAGCTTGAGTTTAATACCTTCGGAGGGAAGGCTGGATAAATAATTTGCGATATACCGAACCTCTAGGTTCGGTTTTTTTGATTTGAAAAATATATGGTTTGGGAGATATTATGGAAAGTAAAACAAACGTTTTATCAGCTCTTTTTATTTTATTAGTATTTATGATAATAAGTTTTATTTCAGATAATCCTATTATTCTTATTTCTTTATTTTTATTTATTCTAACTGTTTTTTTATCTAATAAAGCAATAGGAAAATTTAAAAGAGGATTAACTTATTTAGTTCCATTTGCTATTTTAACTATTATTATAAATATGTTATTTGTAAATGATGGGAATATAATTTTATTTGAATTTTTAGGTAAAAAATTTACATTAGAAGCTTTTTTATATGCTCTTATCATATGCTTTAAGCTATTAATAGTAATATACATATTTTTTACTTTAGAATTATTAATAGATACAGATGATGCAGTTTCGTTTTTTTCATCCATTGTACCCAAATCTACTTTTTCTTTTTTAATAGCTTCAAAATTATTTCCTAATCTAAAAATAAGGGTTGCTACATTAATGGAAATTTATAGTTTTAGGGGATTAGATTTTAGTGAAAAATCCAAAAAAAAAGCTATAAAAAACTTCGTTCCAATATTTTCTATTATTTTAGAAGATTCATTAGAAGGGTCTTTTCAAATAGGAGAAGCTGCATATGTTAGGGGTTTTTTAAGTACTAAAAGAACTGTTTATGAAAGAAAAAAACTTAAATTTAAAGATTATATTTTAATAGGACTTAGTTTGTTATTATTTATTTTGTTTTTATATTTAAATAGTAAAGGTTATTTTAATTTTGATATATACGGTTACGCTCAATTAGGGAATATAATAAATTATTATGTTGCAATAGTTTTTTCTATAGTTTTAGTTATTACCTATATTTTAACAATATAAGAGGTAGATTATGAGTTTTATAAATGTTGAAAATTTAAATTACATATATCCAGAAGAAAAAAATCCAGTATTAAAAGATATTAGTTTTACTATAGAACAAGGAGAAATTGTATTCTTAATTGGCAAATCAGGTTCTGGTAAATCCTCTCTTGGCAAATGTCTAACTGGGGCTATACCAAATTTCTATGGTGGAACAGTAAGTGGTGATATATATATAGATAATGAAAATATTAGAAATTTAGATCAGAATAAAAGAGCTAAACAAATAGGTATGGTATTTCAAGACCCCGAAAAACAAATGATTATGAATAAAGTGCATAGAGAAATAGCTTTTGGACTTGAAAATATAGGGTTTGATGAAAGCCAAATAAAAAGAAGAGTGTTTGAATCTCTTCAATTTTCTAATATTTTAGATTTAGCATATAGAGATATAGAATCTTTATCAGGTGGTGAAAAACAAAAGGTTGCTATAACTTCAGTTTTAGCCTATCTTCCTAAATGCATAATATTAGATGAGGTAACTTCACAACTTGACCCATCATCTTCTTATGAAGTTATGGAACTTATTAAAAAGATAAATATTGAACTTGGAATAACTATAATAATAATAGAACAAAAGACAATAAATTGGTTTGAAATAGCAGATAAAATTTTTTTTATTGAACATGGAGAAAACAAGTATTTTGGAGATAAAAAAGGGTTTTATAAAAACAAAAAATATTATAACAATTATTTGCCGGATTATCTGCAAATAGCAAATTATTTTGATATAGGATATTTAGAAAATAAAAAGCAAGCTAGAAATATATTTAGGACTATAGAATTAAAAAAAATAAGAAAAGAAGAAGCTATAATACATAAAGAGAAATTAATAGAGATAAAAAAATTAAAAGTTAGTTTTGAAAAAAAGCAAGTTATTAGAGATTTAAGCTTAGATATAAATAAGGGAGAGTTTTTCGGGATAATAGGGTCTAATGGAGCAGGAAAAACTACTTTGTTAAAGACTATAATGGGAATAATAAAATATAACGGAACTATTAAACTTAATGGTAAAGAAATAAAAAATATAAAAAAAAGTGAAATTCCCAGACAAATAGCGTATATTTCACAAAATCCCAATGATTATATATCAAAGGATACTGTATATGATGAAATAAAATTTACTTTAGATAATTATAAAATAGATAATAACAAAAGGATAGATGAAATATTAAAACAACTGGATATATTTAATATAAAAGATAAGAATCCAAGAGATCTAAGTGGCGGTGAAACTCAGAGAGTTGCCATAGCCGCTATGATTGTATTAGACCCTGAGATAATAATATTGGATGAACCTACACGAGGATTGGATAGTGATTTGAAAGAAAAATTAGGAGATTTATTAGTTAAATTGAATAATAAAGGAACTACTATTATTTTAGTAACTCATGATATAGAGTTTACTTCAAATTATTGTAATAAATTCATGCTTTTGATTAATGGAGAAATGGTTTCTTGTGGTAGTAAAAAAGATGTTTTAAGTGAAGGTATATTTTACACAACAAATGTAAATAAATTATTTAGAGATAAAGATTGTGATTTATTTAATATAAATGATGTTATAGGAGAATAAATGAAAAAAATATTAATATATTCAAGTGTTTTTATGCTGATTTTGTATTTTATATATAACAAAAATTTAAATGGAATTATAGCTTTAGGCATCATTGTTTCTATAACAATTTTATTTATTAAATACGAAAAAGGAAACTATGGAACAAAGGAGATCTCTCTTTTAGCTACATTAGCAGGTGTTGCAGGAGGACTTAGGGTTTTAATGGCTCCTTTTCCAAACATTCAACCTACCACATTTTTGGTAGCATTAACAGGTTATGTGTTTGGACCATTTGAAGGATTTTTAGTAGGTGCTTTGTCAGCATTTATTTCTAATATGTTTTTAGGTCAGGGACCATGGACTATATTTCAAATGCTTGGCTGGGGAGTAGTAGGCTTTATTTCAGGATATTTACCATCTAAAAAACCCCTGGGAAAAATAAAATTCTCTATTATATTGTTTTTCTATGGTTTC
>JBGUER010000013.1:0-17287 GCA_041821285.1 Clostridiaceae bacterium | reverse complement strand
TATTTGATTATATAGTAGAACTTTGGTACGTTTTATTTTTCTTGAATCCAATAAATATAAAGACTATATTATTTGCTTACAGTACAGGATTCTTATTTGATATATTTCATGGAATATCAAATTTCATCTTTTCAATAATATTTTATAAGAGCTTTTATATAGTCTTATTAAGATATAAAAATAAATTAAGAATAACTTATATACAAGGGGGAAAATAATGAAAAAAATATTAAGTGTTATGATTTCTATAGCATTAGTTTTATCTAGTATGGCAGGAATAGTAGGTGACAATGTTAAAGCAAAGTCATTTAATCATGTTTTTGTAACTATAGCATCAGATACAGGGATAGAAGTACAAGGAAATTCTACTAAACTAAATGGACTAGATGCGATTTGTGATTTAGTTGGCGCGGAAAACGTAATAGCAAGTCCTTCGCCGTATGGAGGATCTTATTTAGCAGGAATAAATGGACTAAATGAAAACAAATATAATATGTACGATGGATGGAATTATGTTATTTATAGAGATGGAAGCTATATAACGCCATATGACTCTATAGATACTTTAACTCTTCAAAACAATGATGAATTTATAGTATATTATGGCGCATGGGGAGTAACATATTTTCCAAATGATGTTGAATTTTCAACGTATACTCCAAATCAGCCTTTAACTATAACAATAAACAACATAGATTGGGAAGGAAAAACTGCAGCTATTGTAGGAGCTAAAGTTTTTGTAGATGGAGTAGAAGTAGCAGTTAATGAGAATAAAGTAGTTTTACCTTCAGGTCTTTCAGAAGGAAGTCACGAAATAAATATTAAAGGATATGTAGATGCTTCAGTTCCCAGTGTTGCAGAAGTTACTTTAAATGTTTATATAAAATATCCAATAATACCTGTAAAAGTATTAGGACTAGATGGAGTAATATCAGAGGGGAATGTTCAATCAACAGATGGAAATATAAATGTTTTAGGCTTAACTAAGTCATTATTAGATAGTAAATCAATAAGCTATGATATTACAACATCTTCCTTTGGTGATTATTTAAATTCAATTGATGGATTAGCAGCTTATAGCTTAGGTAGTGCAAATTACGATGGATGGATGTATTATATAAAAAATTCAAGTAATGTAATAGCACCTATGGTAGGTATGTCTAGTTATGTACCAGAAGATGGTGATAGTGTAGTAATTTATTACGGAGATATGTTAACTAAATATTTATATTCTACTAAGTTCACACCTAATATAGTTGAGCCTAATGAAGCTTTTACTATGCAATTAATAGACCAAAAGGGACTTCCAATAGCCAGTGCGAATTTAACTGTAAATAGTAAAATATATAAAACTGATAATTTTGGGAAAATAAATATTGAAGGGTTAGCAGCTGGCAGCTATGATTTTTCATTAAAAGCTTCAGATAAAGAGGGTATACCATATATTATAGCTGACGATAGTAGTTTCACTATAGATGGATATAATTCACCAGCATTTAATTTAAACCACGAAGGTGAAGAAGTAGTAGATAATTCTTTAGTGGATATAAACATTGAAGATATTATAAAATCTACATCTGCTTATGTAAAATTAAATATAAAAGATAGTTTTTCAGCTTTAAGTCTTTATAAATTGGGATTAACTCCTGATGATAGTTTTATTGAAGAATATGCAAATGATATAAAAGATAATGGAGTAGAAGATTATTCAAATACAGATTTAGAAAAATTAATTATAGGATTAGTAGCTTGTGGATATAGTCCTTATAATTTGGAAGAAAATGATTTAGTATCAGAATTATTTAATAGAAATATAGATGATTTTTTAATAAATGATTTAGCATTTGCTTTAATAACTAGTGATTTTATAAATATAGATGATAATTATAAAATAAAAAAACAAGATATAATGGATAGAATCTTAAGCTTAGGATTTTCGTATAATTATGGTATGGATTACGGATTTGCTTTAGCATATGATGAAAGTGCACCTTTAGCAGATGGAGATATAACAGGTTTAGTAATAAGCGCTCTTGCACCTTATTATAAATCAGATTCAAATGTTAAAGAAGCTATAGATAAAGCTTTAAAAACTTTAAAAGGGTTAGAAAATAATAGTGGATATATTCCTGGAAAATATGGAATATCTTCAGAAACAAATTCTTTCGTAATATTAGGTTTAACAGCTATGGGGGTGGATCCTCAGGGAGAAGATTTTTCTAAAATTAAAGGAAATTTAGCTCAAGGACTATTATCACTTTATAATAATGATGGAACCTTTAAACATGCAATGGATGGAGATTCAAATAATATAGCTACAGAACAAGCTTTGAGAGCACTTATTGCTATTTCAAATTATAAAAGTGAAGGCTATAATTATTATGGAAATACTATAGATGCAAAAACTTTGAAAATCTATAATGAAGATATTCTTTCTAATTCAGAAATAACACAGGAAACTCTTCCTAAAACAGGAGGAATGGATATTGATTTAATAATAATTTTAGGTATTTTATTAATATTTACAGGATTAGCAATAAATAAAAAGAGGTTAAATGCTTGAAAAAAAGAATATTAATATCTGTTATATTTATAATATTATGCTCTTCCTTATTTTATTTAAGTTTTAGATTAAATAATGAGTCTAAAAATCAGTATAAAAAAAATATTGCTTCAAGTCAATCTAAGCAAGAAGACATAGTAAATGAAGAGGAATCTATAAAAGATAAAGATATAGTTAAAGAGTCTGAAGAAGAAAAAATACAAACAAATGAAGAAGATACTCCAAAGGAAGAAATAGAAACAGATGAGAATACTATATCTGAAACTAATAGCGATACACAAACAAAAACAAAATCAGATGAAGAACAAGCAATTGAGGTAGAACCAGAGCCTCAACCTGAACCAGAGAAGAAAGTAGAACCTAAGGTAAATAATGTAAAAATAGTAAACGAAACATCTAATGGAGTAACTGATGAAATAATATTAGAAACTTATGTTGATTTTGCAAATAGATCTGTTTACGATATAACTATAGAAGCTTTAGATAATAATAGTATTCAAAAGAAGGCCATAGCTGGATATTTTTCCTCTATAGCAGGCTTAAAGGAAAGGGATGCGGGTCCATCTTCTGGTTGGATATTTTATGTGAATGGTGTAAAATCTTCCGTAGGAAGCAAAGACGAAATTTTAAAATCAGATGATAAACTTTTATGGATATATAAAAAAGACGGTTTTGAGTAAAGGGTGATTATATGAAATTAAATGGTGAAATATCTATAGTAACAGGTGCTTCTAAAGGCATTGGAAGAGCTATTGCAATAGAACTTGCTAAAGAAGGAGCTTTTGTAATAATAAATTACAAAAATGATGAAGATGGCGCTATAGAAACTAGAAATATGATAAAAAATATTGGTGGATATTCTGAAATAATAAAGGCTGATATAGCTATTTATGAACAAAGTAAGATGCTTATAGAAAGTGTTATAACTAAATTTGGGAAAATAGATATATTAGTTAATAATGCAGGAGTTTCTAAGATAGGACTCTTTATGGATACGAAAAAAGAAGATTTTGATTTTGTTTTAGGTACTAATTTATACGGAACGATGAATTGTTGTCATTTAGTTATTCCATATATGGTAGAAAGAAAAAAAGGTAAAATAATAAATATATCTTCTATTTGGGGTGAAAGCGGAGCATCTTGTGAGGTTTTATATTCAGCGTCAAAAGGTGCAATAAATTCATTTACAAAGGCTTTAGCTAAGGAATTAGCTGGCTCTAATATAAAAGTGAATGCAGTAGCACCTGGAGTTATTGATACTAAAATGAATAGCTTTTTATCACAAGAAGAAAAAGAAAAATTAATAGAAGATATCCCTATTGGTTATTTTGGATCTGGAGAAGATATTGGGAAAGTAGTAGGTTTCCTTGCATCAGAGGATTCTAGGTATTTAACAGGACAAATATTAAGAGTTGATGGAGGATATATTTAACTGCCTATATATGGGCAGTTATTTTTATGACGAATAATATCAAATTGTGTAATTAATCTTGTTAAACGTGATATAATAATATTATAAGGTACAACTCTTAAATCCATGGAAAAGAAGGCGATTTTATGAAAAAATTTATCATTATTACAGATTCTTGTTCTGATTTACCTATAGAGTATATAAATGAAAATAAAATTCCATTTGTTAGCTTAATTCTAAGTTATGATGGAAAAGAATATAAAGATGATTTTGGACAAAGCTTGGATTATAGGACATTTTATGAAGATTTAAAAAATGGAGCACTCCCAAGCACTTCTCAACCTAATGCAGATAGTTTTTCTAAGGTTTTTAAAAAATATTTAGAAGAATATGAAGAAATATTATATATAGGAGTTTCTTCAGGTTTAAGTGGAACTACAAATAGTGCTAACATTGCTAAACAAAATATTTATGAAGAATTAAAACAAGATAGAATTTATATAGTTGATAGTTTAACGGCATCTTTGGGGTTAGGACTTTTGGTAAAAAAATCAATAGATATGCAAAAACAAGGAAAGAGTCTAAGTGAAATAAAGGAATATATAGAAGAGGAAAAATTTAAATTAAATACTTATTTAACTGTGGATGACCTTAAATTTTTAAAAAATGGTGGAAGGATTTCTTCCACAGCAGCTTATATAGGTATAGTTCTTCATATAAAACCACTTTTAACGTTAAATAAAGAGGGAAAAATTCTTGCTTGCTTGAAAGTAAAAGGAAGAAAAAAGACTATAAATAAATTAGTTGAGATAGTAAAAGAAAAAATTATAAATAGTGAAGAGCAAACTATAGCTATATGTCATGGAGAATCTTTAAAGGATGCTTTAAAATTAAAGGAAGCTTTGCTTAAGGAAGTTAATGTTCGTGAAGTTTTAATAAATGAAATAGGACCTGTAGTAGGAACTCATGGAGGACCTGGAGCTTTAGGTGTATTCTTTTTTGGTAAAGAAAGACAATGTCATAGAATAGAACATGAATAAAACCACCTTTTGGTGGTTTTATTTATTTTTAATTTTATCTCTTTTTTTTATTAAGTGGTAGACTATAAAACATATAGGAATAATTATAACTAAGTAAGGAATAAGAGCTGCTATGAATATTAGTATTCCTTTAAATAATATTACAAGTGACTTGCCAGAGGATACAAAAGCACTAGAAAGTCTTTGACCTAAGGATGAAGGGGCTATAGTATATTCTTTTGACTCATATATATTTATATTAAAAGTAGTGTAATCAACTTTGTTGTCTATATTTTTAAGTGTACTTGTTAATGATTCTATTTGGTACCTTATGTCAGATAATTTATCTTCAAGTTGAATTATATCTGTTAGATTATCACTTTTTTCAAGTAGAGCTAGAATTCTTTCTTCTTCTATTTTAAGAGTTTTTAAATGAGCTTCTGTATCATAGTATTCCATAGTTACGTTTTCACCAGATTCATTTAAATTTCTAACGTGGCCAAGATTGCCTAGGGTGTTTAAAAAATCAGAATAGTATTCTTTTGGTATTCTGAAAGTATAGGAAGCATTTCTAGAACTATTTTCTTCATACATTGAAGAACCATAAATGTTTGAGCTTTCAACATAGCCTCCAATTTCTTTTGTCTTTTCTATTAGTGCTTTTTTAGTATCGTCAAAAGTTTTTGTCTCAAGTTCAATGGAAGCAGTTTTTATTATTTTGCTTTCATTGTCTATGAAATCATTTTGAGCTTTGTTTAAGGACTCACCATCTTCCTCTAATCCAAAGTCCATATCATTTGACTCAACAGAATCTTCAGCTCTTGATGTATCTGATGATTTAGAAGAACCGCATCCTACTATAAATAAAAGTAAAATTAAAAATGATATTATAAATAATATTCTTTTTTTCATTTTATTCATCTCCTTAAAATTAGTATTATATATATTAATACGATTTAATTTTAACATAGTTTGTATTAAATTATAAATTATATATAATAATAGTATAAAGGAGGTAATATCATGAGTAGAGCACTTTTTTTAGATAGAGATGGTGTAATAAATGATAATAAGAAATATGTAAATAAACCAGAGGATTTAATAATATATGATAATGCTAAAATAGCATTAAAAAAAGCTTATGAAAAGGGATATATTCTTTTTATAGTTACTAATCAAGGCGGGGTTGAAAGAGGTCATTTAAAAGAGCAGGTTTTAAATAATATTCATGAAAAATTAGTGGATGAATTAAAAGATTATTGTAAATTTAAAGAGATAGTATTTTGTCCTGATTTTGATAGTAAATCAAAATGCAGGAAACCCAATCCTGGAATGATTATTGACTTAGCTAAAAAGCACAATATCAATTTAGAAAAAAGTTTTATGATAGGAGATAGAGATACTGATGTAACAGCTGGTATAAATGCTAAAACTAGAACATGTAAAATAGGAAAAGAGGACATACGAGCAGATATAAATGGAGATGATTTATTAGAGGTGGTAAATAAAATATTACTTCTTGACATATAGTTATATTATTATGTATAATTTATTGTAACTTAATAGAGTCTATGATTGTGTAAGTATTATTTATCAATAACTTAAAGAGAGAGAGGCAAAGCTGGAAGCCTTTCAGTGAGGTAGGTAGGAATAGAGCACAGGAGATATTTGGAGTGGATATATCTATTCTAAATCGCGAGAGCGTTATGTTTTGAGTGGACTTAAAGTCAACTAGAGTGGTACCGCGGATATCCCGTCTCTTTTAAGAGGCGGGTTTTATTTTTTTGAAAATATAAGGAGGAAAAAATGGATTATAAAAATTTAGTAGCAGTAAGAATAAAAGAAATAGTGGACCTTGATTTAGAAACTATTGAAAAATTAATAGAAACACCACCACAAAGTGAAATGGGTGATTATGCTTTTCCTTGTTTTCAATTAGCTAAAACTTTAAGAAAAGCACCTAATGCTATATCTATTGATTTATTGGATAAAATAAACAAAGAAGGGTTTTCAAATGTTAAAAATTTAGGACCTTATTTAAACTTTTTTATGGATAAATCTATTTATACTAAAAATACATTAGATAAAATATTAGATGAAAAAGGGAAATATGGTTCTTCAACTATTGGTGATGGAAAAAATATAACTATCGATTATTCCTCTCCAAATATTGCAAAGCCATTTCATATAGGTCATCTTTTTACTACAGCACTTGGAAATTCACTTTATAGAATATTTGAGTTCCAGGGGTATAATTCAATTGGAATAAATCATTTAGGAGATTGGGGAACTCAATTTGGAAAACTTATAGTAGCTTATAAAAAGTGGGTAGATGAAGATGAATTAGAAAAACATCCAATAAATGAACTTTTAAGAATATATGTTAAATTTCATGATGAAGCAGAGAAAGATCCTAGCTTAAATGATGAAGCAAGGTCATATTTTAAAAATTTAGAAGATGGTAAACAAGAAGAATATATTCTTTGGAAAAGATTCAAAGATTTATCTTTAGGTGAGTTTAAAAAAGTTTATGATCTTTTAGGGGTTAAATTTGATTCATATAATGGTGAAGCATTTTATAATGATAAAATGGATGCTATGGTCAAAATTTTAGAAGATAAGAAATTAATGACAGATAGTGAAGGTGCAAAGGTAGTTATGTTAGATGACTATAATATGCCTCCTTGCATGATAAAAAAATCAGATGGAGCTACTATATATGCAACTCGTGATATAACAGCTGCTAAATATAGAAAAGATACTTATGATTTTTATAAAAGCGTATATGTATTTGGAAATACTCAATCATTACATTTCAAACAATTTCAAACTGTTCTTAAATTAGCAGGATATGATTGGGCAGATGATATGGTTCATGTAGGATTTGGACTTATAAAACTTCAAGATAAAAAATTATCTACAAGACATGGTGATGTAGTTTTCTTAGATGATTTATTAAATGAAGCTATAAATAAGACAGTTGAGATAATACAAGAGAAAAATCCTGATTTAGAAAACAAAGAAGAAGTAGCGAAAAAAATTGGTGTAGGTTCTGTAGTATTTACTTATCTTAAAAATAGCAGAGAAAAAGATATAGTATTCAATTGGAAAGATGTTTTATCTTTTGATGGTGAGACAGGTCCTTATGTTCAATATACTTATGCAAGAGGAAAGAGTGTATTAAGAAAAGCTGGGGAATTACAAAATGACGTAGATTATAGTTTATTAAATACTAAAGAAGAGTTTGAACTTATAAAATTATTAGGAAGATTTTCTGAGACTATAGAAAATGCTTCTAACAAATATGAACCTTCTATTATAACAAGATATGTTTTAGATGTAGCTAAATCATTTAATAAATTTTACAATCAATGTAATATATTAAATGAAGAAACTAACATCAGAAATGCAAGACTTAATTTAGTTTTAGCAACTACCATAGTTATTAAAAATGCTTTGTATTTAATAGGAGTAGAAACCGTTGAAAAAATGTAAGACAGATTACTCTGTCTTATTTTTTTTTACTATTTTTACTTTCTGTGTAATTTGGGCAATGAGCTGAACAATCAGAACAATTGCATTTTCCATTTTTCTTATTTTTAACTGTTTTAAATATAATGTATAGTGTTAGAATAACAATAATACCTGTAACTATTTTTTCAAACAAAATATCACCTCATTATTTATATAGATAAAATTAAATTTCCAATATTATATATTATAAATGAAATAATCCACGCTAAAGTAAATTGATATAGTACTGAAAATACTGCAGTTTTGTTTCCGTATTCTTTTTTCATTATAGCAATTACAGAAACACAAGGAGTATATAGCAAAATGAACACTAAGAAACTATAAGCGGATAAAGCAGTAAAATGGGCACCAAGTAAGACGTTTAAATTACTCCCATATAGCACTCCAAGAGTCCCAACAACTACTTCTTTAGCCATAAGGCCAGTAAGTAGTGCTACTGAGCTCTCCCAGCTGCCAAAGCCTAAGGGGATAAAAATTGGCCTTATTAGTTTACCTATATATGATAAGAAGCTAGAATTAATATCAGTATATCCATTTGGTCCTATATTTGATAAAAACCAAATAACAACTGAAGCTGCGAATATTATAGTTCCAGCTTTTTTTATAAAGCCTTTACCTTTTTCTAGTGTGTGCATTGATAAATTTTTTATTTCAGGAAGCTTATAGTCAGGAAGCTCGATAATAAAAGGTTCTTCATCTTTTTTAAATATAGTATGTTTGAATAATAGACCTATAGCAAAGGCTAAAACTATTCCTAAAAGATATAATGAAAATACAACCATAGTTTCATTGCCAGGAAAAAATATAGAAGCGAACAAGGCGTAAACTGGTAATCTTGCATTGCAAGACATAAGTGGAACTAAAAGAGCTGTAAGCTTTCTATCTTTTTCACTTTCTAATGATCTAGTGGACATAATAGCTGGAACAGAACATCCAAAACCTACTATTAGGGGAATAAATGCTTTTCCTGAAAGTCCTATTTTTCTCATTAACCTGTCCATTATAAAGGCTGCTCTAGCCATATATCCGCTATCCTCTAAAATTGATATTCCTAAAAATAGGGTTAAAATAACTGGTAAGAAAACTAAAACAGAACCAACACCAGATACTATTCCATCTATTATTAAGGATCTAAACCAAAACGAAGAAGAAGATAGAATATTTTCTAAATAGGGAATTAAATAATTGTTTATTAAATTACTAAGCATGTCTGATAGTGGGGTTCCCACCCAACTAAATGTAAACTTAAATATTAAATACATAATGAATAAAAATAAAGGGTATGCCAAAAATTTATTTAAAAATAATTTATCTATTATTTCACCTTTTTTTACTTTTTCATCAGTTTTATAATTAATACAATAACTTAAAATATCAGATATATATGAATAAGTTTGTTTTTCATTTTCGAATTGATAATCATTCTCAATGTCTTCCTTTAAAAAAGTACCCTTTTCTATAATGCTAGGAATTTTATCAATTCCTTTTTTCTTTGATGCAACTATGGGTATCACAGTCAATTTAAGTTTTTCAGATAGAGCTTCGCAATCAATGGTAATTCCATTTTTTTCTGCTAAATCCATCATATTTAAAACTAAAATTATAGGTTTATTAAATTTTTTAAGTTGAGTTGTTAAATAAAGATTTCTTTCAAGCTTTGAGGCGTCTACGATGTCTATTATTAAATCTACATCATCTTGTTCTAAAAATGATTTTGATACTTTTTCTTCATTTGAAAATGTATCCATAGCGTATATGCCAGGTAAATCAACTAATTTTATATTTTTATTTATATATCCTTCCTTTTTTTCAACTGTTACTCCAGACCAATTTCCAACATACTGATTTAAACCAGTAAGAGAATTGAAAAGAGAGGTTTTTCCTACATTAGGATTCCCAAGAAGAGCTACTGTTATCATGTTATTCCTCCATTATCAAAATGTTTTTTGCATCTCTTTTTCTAATAGCTATGTCAGAACCTTTTAAATTAATTATAATAGGATCGCCTAAAGGAGCTACATTTTTGAATTTGACTTTTGTACCCTCAATTACTCCAAGAGAGGATAGTCTTTTAGTTAAAGCGTTATCACCATATATATTTTTTATATAGCCTGTTTCTCCAGGTCTTAAATCACATACACTCATATAGTACCTCCTGATTGAAAGTTATTCTCAATTACAATATACCATCATTCTCAATAAAGGTCAACAAAAATATAAGAATTGTAATATTATTTTAACATATGGTATTATATGATTATGGTATAAATTTGGAGGTGATAAAATGAAAACTGCAGCATTTTTTGATATAGACGGTACATTGTATAGGGAAGGTCTTATTACTGAA
Source organism: Clostridiaceae bacterium (assembly GCA_041821285.1). Taxonomy (GTDB): domain Bacteria; phylum Bacillota; class Clostridia; order Clostridiales; family Clostridiaceae; genus JAJBWD01. Next base: position 6,413 of record JBGUER010000013.1, on the reverse strand, counting down.
GTTTTTAAAAAACTAGTTAAGTATGAAATAATAGAATCAGAAAAGTGGTACAATGAAGTAAAGCCTTATTATACAAAATGGGATAAAAGGCAAGGGAATTATGATAACTATTTGCTTAAGATGGCAGAAATATATATAAAAGCAATAGAGGGACTTCACAAGTCTCAGGTGGAGTTTATAGCTAAAAAAGTAGTAGAGCAAAAGGGGGATAGGGTATATACGTTTACAAGAGATAAAATAAAACTTCATAAATCAATGGGGCATGTTGTTATAACGGTTTCTGGAAGTCCTTATGAGTTAGTAAAGGAAATGTCTATTAAGCATGGCTTTGATGATTATATTGGTGCTAAATACTTAATAGACAATGATAATGTGTATACTGGAGAAGTTATTCCTATGTGGGATAGTGTAAGTAAAAGAAAAGCTATAGAAGAATTAGTTGCTAAATATGATATAGATTTAGATAAAAGTTATGCTTATGGGGATACTGCAGGTGATTTTTCGATGTTTGAAATGGTAAAATATCCTACGGCTGTAAATGCTACTAAGGAACTTATTACAAAAGCAATAATAGATGGAGATATAATGAATAAAATGAAATTTGTGGTAGAAAGAAAAGATGTAGTATATAATATTTCGCCAGAATGCATTAATATTATTTAGAAAAGAGTGGTACAGTGATATTAAAAGAAAATGATATATTTATAGGAGATATTAACGATGAGTTTGCATTAACTTCAAAGGGAGAAAAAATATATAAAAATGCTCTATATTTTGATTTAGAACATTATGTATATAAACAACCCAAATGTATTGGAGTTTTTGGCTGTTGTTATTACAATGAAAAAGATAAAACTTTAAAATCAACTCAATATATGATAGAAAACAAAGAAGACGCTAAAAAAATTATTGAATTATCAAAAGAATATTTTTGTAACTATGTGGGGAAAAAATATATAGTAACCTTTTCAGGGAATAATGATTTTACAGTAATAAATTATTTACTGAAAAAATATAATTATGATTATGAAATTTTAGATAATTTTATTCATGTAGATATTCAAAAGGAATATGAGAAGGCAAATAAATCATCTATTGGATTGAAAAATTTAGAAAAAGAATTTTTAATAGATAGAGGCAGTGAACTTATAAGTGGTTCAAATTTAGCTAAAACATTTAGTAAGATAATAAAAGATGAAGGGTATTTTGAAAGAATGCCTGAGGAAAAAAGAGAGAAAATTCTTCTTTATAATCAGCAAGATGTTGTTAGTCTATTTCATTTATGTGTAAATTGGAATAGATTCATAACAAAATCCCCTAAAGAGTAATCTTCAGGGGATTTTGTTATGTTATGATAATTTATCTATTCCAATTTGTATTCTTCTTAAAGATTCTTCTTTTCCCAAAATATCAGCTATTTCAAAGGCTCCACCTGGTGTAAACTGTTTACCTGACAGTGCACATCTTAAAGGCCATAAAACTATTCCGGTTTTAACACCCATTGAAGCAACCAAATTCATAGAAATTTCTTTTACTGAGTTTATATTCCATTCATTTAAAGCACTTAAAACGTCATATGATTTTTCAAGACTTTCAAGAGAATTTTCTAAATTAGTTTTCATCTTTTTATGACAATACATGTTTATATCATAATCTACTAATTCGTTGAAAAAGTCTATTTGATCTTCTATGTCGCTTAATAATTCTACTCTAGTTTGGAGAAGTTCACTTATTTTTAATAAGTCTAAATCATTTGTTATAACTTTTTTATAATGAGGAAGAGCTAAAGCATGGAAATCCTCAATAGATAATTTTTTTATATATTCTCCATTCATCCATTTTAATTTTACAGTATCAAATATTGCTGGAGCTTTATTTATATTGTGGTAATCAAAATTTTCAATAAGTTCATTTAAAGAAAAAATTTCTTCTGTATTTCCAGGGTTCCAGCCAAGTAAAGATATGTAATTAATTACAGCATCCTTTAAATATCCTTTGTTTAATAAATCTTCAAAAGAAGCATCTCCGTTTCTTTTGCTTAATTTTTGGTGAGAATCTTTCATTATGCTAGGACAATGAACGTAAACTGGAACTTCCCAACCAAAGGCTTCATAAAGTCTGTTATATTTAGGAGATGATGATAGATATTCACTTCCACGAACTACGTGAGTTATACCCATTAGATGGTCATCTACTACATTTGCAAAATTATATGTTGGAAGTCCATCTGATTTTATTAGAATCATATCATCTAGCTCGGTATTATCTACAGATATAGTACCATAAATAACATCTTCAAAGGATGTAGTTCCAGCTGTTGGATTTTTTTGTCTTATTACATAAGGTATATTATTTTTTATGTTTTCTTCTATTTCTTCATTGCTTAAATCAATGCAATGTTTATCATATCTGAAAGGTCTTTTTAAAGCATCACAATTAGCTCTTAATATATCAAGTCTTTCTTTAGTGCAGAAACAATAGTAAGCTTCGCCTTTTTCTATAAGTTCTTTAGCGTATTTAATGTATATATCTTTTCTCATACTTTGAACATAAGGACCTACGGGACCACCTAAATCAGGACCTTCATCATGTTTTAAGCCTGTTAATGCTAATGTTTTATAAATGATATCTACAGCACCTTCTACTATTCTTTCTTGGTCTGTATCTTCTATTCTTAGTATAAAGTCTCCATCTTCATGTTTTGCTATAAGATACGCATATAGAGCTGTTCTTAAATTTCCAACATGCATGTATCCTGTGGGACTTGGTGCAAATCTTGTTCTTATTTTTTTATCTGACATTGTATTCACTCCTTCAAAAAAATGACCTCTCATCTTTAGACGAAAGGTTTTTTCTACCTTATTTTATATTAGTATATATCACTTTTTATGTCAATAGAATATAAGGTATCTTGTTTCATTTATGCTAAATAAGCTATAATATAACAAGAGAATCAATTTTTTTATATTATAGAAGGAGAAAAAAATATGAAATTTATACATATGGCAGATATACATTTAGGAAGTTTGATTTCTTTATCTTTTGATAAATTTGACGATATTAAAAAAAATGAAGTATACAGAGTGTTTAAAGAATTGGTAAATTTAGCTGTAGAGAATAAAGTAGATTTTATTTTATTGTCTGGTGATGTTTATGATAGAGATTGCTATTATATACGGGCTAATAAAATATTTTTAGATGAAATAAGGAAACTTGAAAAAGAAAATATTTTAGTTTATGTAATAGGGGGGAATCATGACCCACTAGATGCTCAAAAGAATTTATATGATATTCCATCCAATCTTCATATATTTAAAGATGATAAATTAGAAATAAAATATATTTATAAAGATGAGAAATTAATATGCAGAATTATTGGAGAAAGCTATAATAAACGGGAGCAAAAAAGAATAATAGAAAAATTTAATATAGAAAAAAGTGATGTGTATACTATAGCTATGCTGCATTCTTCATTAAATAAAAATGATAAAAAATATAGTCCTTGTTCTATTGTAGAACTTAGAGAAAATGAAGTGGTTGACTATTGGGCACTTGGTCATATCCATAAAAATGCTGTATTAAATAAGAAACCTTATATAGTATATCCAGGAGTTATGCAAGGTAGAGATTTTGGAGAACAAGAAAAAAAAGGAGCTTATTTAGTTGAGGTTGATAACAATGATATTTCAACAGAATTTATAAGTGTACCGTCTGTAATATATAAAGCTGTAAATTTAGATGTTTCCTTGTATGATATTGAAAATATATCTAGTTTAGAGAGTGTAATAGTAGAAAATTTAGATAAATGTGTAGATAAAAATGAAAAAGGATATATTTTTTCATTAGATTTAAATGGAAAAGGGGAAATAAATAAAATTTTAAGAGAGAATAAAGAAGATATAATAATAAATTTAAAAGAAGATATAAATAATCATTATATCAATGAAGAGTGTTTTATTAAATTAGATAAAATAGATATAAATACCTCAAATAAAATAAATATAGAAGATTATAAAGATAATGTTTTAATAGAAACGATAGAAAATTATAAAAAGAGTTTAAAACTGGATTCGGATTTTATAAAGAACTTAGGAATTATATTTGAAGAAAATAGTGATAATGAAGATGAAAATCCTTTAAAGGTTAATTTAGACAAAGATGATAAAAATTCAATTTTAGAAAATGCAACAAATTTAATAATAGATAAAATTTTGGAAATGGGTGAATAGAATGAAATTTGATTTTATTGAAATAGATGATTTTGGTGTATTTAAAAATCAAAAACTCGAAAATTTATCAAGTAATGTAAATATTATAGGTGGGTATAATAGAGCAGGAAAAACAACGTTCACTAAATTTATAAAAGCTTTAGGCTATGGAGTTAAAAAGTCAGACAATGTGTATTGCAATATATCATTTAAAGGAGAAGCTGATGTTTTTCATAATGATAAAATGTATAAGATATATTTAGATGGTTATAAGGACCCTAAAATTATTACTAATGATAATATAAGTATAAGAGATATATTTGACTTAGATTACTATACTTTTAACCATTTATTTTCTATTGATTTAGAGGAATTAAAATTAATAGAAAAGGATAGTGATAAAATTCAAGGAGTTTTACTTGGTGCTGGTTTAAAAGATTTAATTAAGATTCCTGAATATATAAAAGATTTTAATAAACTTAAAGAAAATATAGGAGGGAAAAACGGAAGCCCTAATGTTCGAGAATTCAAATTACACACTGAAATAATAAAAGAAAAACTTAAAAGTATAAATGAAAATAAAAAAAATCTAGAAGATTATATAAATAAAAAAGAAGATATACAAAATCTAGATAAAATTATAATATTAAAAGAGGAATCACTTAAAGAAAAACAGGATTATGGAATAGTTTTAGAACTTCTTTTAGCTTTTTATCATAGCTATATTAAATATAGAGATATTAATAATTTTTTAAAGAACAAAGAAAAATATTTGGAAAAAGATTTTGATTTAATAATTTTAGAAAAATATAATACTGATTTAGAGTCTTTATCAAGGGAAGAAGAAAAAGCGAGGTTGGAATTTAATGAACTATTTGATGATATATGTTTATTGGATAAAATATTAGAAAAAAAAGAAGAAATAGAAAACTTATATTTAAATATATCTATTTATTTAAATGATATATCTGAACTTGAAAAAGATATAAATCTATATGATAAAAGAAAAAGTCAGATAGAAAATGAAATAGTGTTTTTAAATAATAAATTACAGGGTTCTTTAGAAGAAATATATAATTTGGATATTGATTTAATTAAAATAAAAAATATAAAAGAAAGTATAGAAAAAGTTCAAGGTCTTGAAGGAAAAATATCAGAAAGTCAGAAAAATATAGATAATATAAATATTACAAAGCAATTGGTAGAGGAAAATTATAAAAACAATAAAGAAAAAAACATAGAAAAAACAATAAAAAAATATATATTTTTATCTTTTGCAATATTACTCATAGGCAGTGTAGTTTTTATTGAAAACAATAATTTGGGAACTATTATATCTGTTTTTGGAATAGTATCATTAGGATTGATTTTTTTCATTAAGATTAGAGAAGATTCTAACAATAGAAAAAAAAGTGATAAAGCAAAATCTGATTATGATAAAACTATTAAAGAATTAGAGCTAGAAAAAGATAATTTATCTTATTATATGGATAAAAAAGAAGCTCAATTTCTTCAATTGCAAGAAATAATTAGAGAGTATAAACTTCCCAATGATTCATCTTATTATCAAGTGTTAACATATTTTGAAAAAGCATTAGATTTAAAAATAAAAATAAAAGATTTAAAACAAGATGAAAAATCTTTTATTACTAAGGACAAAAGAAATAAAGAATTTTTAAATAAATGTTCTTTGCTAGTTTTTAATGTTTTTAATATAAAGGTAGAAAATTATCAAGAAATTTTTGAAAAGATAAAATATTTAAGAGAAGGAATTGAAGTTTGCAAAAAATTCAAAAGGCAAATTTCAGCAAAACAAGAATTAGAAGAAGAAATAAAAAAATATATAGAACCTTTTAATGTTTTTGAATTACAGGAATTAATAGATATATTAAAAAAACAAAATATAAAGATAGATATAACAAAAAGTGTGGATTTAGCTTTAGCAAGGGAGAAAATCAAAAAAATATTAAAAGAGGAAAATACAAGTGACTTCTTTTTAAGATATGATGAATTTATATCAAAAGATGAATTAGAAAAAAACATAAAAGAAAATGAAAGTCTTATTAGTGTTATAAGAAGTGAAATAGAAGACAGCAAAGGAAGTAAAAATATATTAGCGTTTGAGGTGGATAATTTAAATTCAAATTTCAAAATAGAAGATGCAAAGATTAAACTTGAAAAACAAAGAAAGAAGCTAAAGGATAT
>JBGUER010000012.1:0-30550 GCA_041821285.1 Clostridiaceae bacterium | reverse complement strand
TTTATCTCTTTTACAGTCTTCTATTGAACTTAACATATCTTGATTTTTAGTTGATTTATATTGATCATTTAAAGATTCAATTGCTCTATCTACAGACTCTATTTCATCTTTTACAATCTCTAATTCTCCATTTATCTTTTGCTTTTCTAAGGAATTACTAACATTTATTAGAAAGATTAATAATCCACTAAAAGCTAATATAGCTATAATATTTTTCTTCTTTCTAAAAAATATTTTTAATTCTAAAATTATTAATTCTAACATATTAATTCTCCCTAAATATCTGATCATATTTATTTTCTACTGAATCCTTAATTATGTCTAAGTCAGAAAACTCTATATCATTATTTGTAAGAAGTTTTAAAAATTCTGAAAGTTTATTTTCTTTTATATTTACTATTAAATATCCATCTTTAAATTGAATTTTATTAACAAACTCACAATCTTTAAATATATTTTTAGCTAATTCTTCTTGATTTTCAATATTTATTTTTAATTTTATAGTTTGTCCTTTTATTTCTAATACATTTTTATCTAAATTTATTATTTCTCCAGCTTTTATAAATATTACTCTGTCACATATTTTTTCTATTTCACTTAGCTGATGTGAGGATATAAAAACTGATATATTTTCCTCCTTTGATAGTTTTTTTAATATTTCTCTAAGTTCCTCTACTCCTGTAGGGTCCAGTCCATTAGTTGGTTCATCTAATAATAATAATTTAGGATTTGTAATTAAACTCATGCCTAAAGCAAGTCTTTGCTTCATACCTAGAGAATATTTTTCTACTTTATCATCTATTCTCTCTTTTAAACCTGTGAATTTTATTATTTCTTCCATTTTTTCCTTTGATATTTTTCTAAGCTTTCTTATAAAATCTAAATTTTCTCTTCCTGTTAAAAAAGTATAAAGTCCTGGATTTTCAATAATAGCTCCTATATTAGCAAGCGCTTGTTCTCTGTTTTTAGACGTGTCGTTCCCAGCTATTATAACTTGTCCCTGATCTTGATATAATAAATTTGTTATTACCTTAAGTGTTGTGGTTTTTCCCGCTCCATTTGGTCCTACAAATCCTACTATTTCTCCTTCATCTATTGAAAAGCTTATATTTTTTAATATTTTATTTTTCTTTATTGATTTTGAAACGTTATTAAGTTCTAATATTTTCATATTTTCCTCCTTGTAATTTCAAACTAATTAAATATATTTTACCAGTATTTACCCCCCCACATTATATACATATATTGTTTTATTTTCAAGTTTGTTATTTGTTTAGGTGAAAGTTGATAATTGAGAGTTGAAAGTTGAAAGTGGAGAGGTAAGAATTGAGAGGTGAGTTTCCTATATAAATAAAGCTACCGATATCGCTATCAGTAGCTTTTGTTATTCTCTATATTCACCTATTTTTCTTATCTTTTCATGTCTTAGTTTTATTGCTTCTCCAGGTTCTAGTTTTGAAAAACCCATAAGTTCTTTTATGATAAGTTTTTTAATATTTAAGGCCATATATTCTAGATCTTTATGGGCTCCACCTGCAGGCTCCTTTATTATCCCATCTATAAATCCTCTGAACAATAAATCCTTAGCTGTTATTTTCATAGCTTCAGCAGCTTCTTTTGACCGAGAGCTATCCTTCCATAAAATAGATGCAAACCCTTCTGGAGATAAAAGTGAATATATGGAATTTTCAAGCATATAAACTTTTTCAGATGCAGCTAATGCTAATGCACCACCACTTCCACCTTCGCCTATTATAATAGACAAAATAGGAACATTTAAAGATGCCATTTCCATTAAATTTCTTGCTATTGCTTCACCTTGTCCTCGCTCTTCAGCTTCTACTCCACAATATGCACCAGGGGTATCTATAAAACATATAATAGGCCTTTTGAATTTTTCTGCCTGTTTCATTAATCTTAATGATTTTCTATAGCCTTCAGGTTTCACCATTCCAAAATTTCTTTCTATGTTTTCTTTTATATTTCCACCCTTTTGCTGACCTATTACAGTTACTTTTATTCCATTTATACTAGCTATTCCACCTACTAAAGCAGAATCATCACCATAATACCTATCACCATGGAATTCTATAAATTTATCAAATATATTATTTATATAATCTAGTGATGTTGGCCTTTCCACCGTTCTAGCCAAAGTTAGTTTGTCCCAAGGGGTTAAATTTTCATACAACATTTTTTCCCTCCTATTCTTTATGGAGCTCTAAAATATCTCCTAAAACAGCTTTTAAATCTTGTCTTTTAACTATTTTATCTACAAAGCCTTTTTTAAGGAGAAATTCAGATTTTTGAAACTCATCTGGAAGCTCTTGCTTTATTGTATTCTCTATTACTCTTCTTCCAGCAAACCCAATAGTTGCACCAGGCTCCGCTAATATTATATCTGCAACAGATGCAAAACTTGCTGTAACTCCACCTGTAGTAGGGTCAGTTAAAACAGATACATACAATATACCTTCCTGATTTAATTTAGCTAAGGCTGATGTGGTTTTTGCCATTTGAAGAAGAGAATACATACCTTCTTGCATTCTAGCACCACCTGATGCTGTAAATATAATAAGGGGAATTCTAAACTCTATAGATTTTTCTATAGCCCTTGTTATTTTTTCTCCTACAGCACTTCCCATACTAGCCATAATGAAATTACTATCCATTACGGCTAAATTTGTATATTTTCCATTTATTTTACAAGTAACAGTTACCACCGCTTCATTAAGCCCTGTTTTATCTTTCAATTTTTCTATTTTTTCCATATATCCTGGATAATCTAATGGATTAACAGAAGTAATATTTTCATTGAATTCAACAACTGATCCTTTATCTGCTATCATATCTATTCTATCTTTTGCGCCTAACCTAAAATTATAATTACAAAGTTTACACACATGACTATTATCTTGCAAATCATTAGAATATATTGAAGCACCACAATTATTACATTTTATCCACATTCCACTTGGAACCTGTGGTTTTTCACTATTTATGGGTTTATTTACTGTATTATTTTCATTAAGAGTTATATACCTATTCTTTTTAAATAATTCTTTAAGCTTCATTTTCTCACCAACTTTATGAATTTATCTATTTTATATTCATCTCATCTCTTATAAACCCAGTGTTGTAATCACCCTTTTGAAATTTATCATTATTTAATATTCTTATCTGAAAACCTATATTATTATCCACACCTTCTATAATAAATTCCCCAAGTGCTCTTTTCATTCTACTTATCGCCTCTGCTCTATCTTTTCCATGAACTATAAGTTTACCTATCATGGAATCATATAAAGGTGGAATAAAATATCCTTGATATGCAGCACTATCAAGTCTTACACCCGGTCCTCCAGGAACAATAAGTCTCTCTATTTTACCCGGTGACGGTCTAAAATTCTTATCTGGATTTTCTGCATTTATTCTGCATTCAATAGAAACTCCATTTATCTTTATATCCTGCTGACTAAAAGATAATTTTTCACCATAAGCTATTTTTATCTGCTCTTTTACTAAATCTATGCCTGTTACCATTTCTGTTATAGGGTGTTCAACTTGAATTCTTGTATTCATTTCCATGAAATAAAACTTTCCATATTTGTCAAGAAGAAACTCTATAGTACCTGCATTTTCATAATTTGCAGCTTTAGCCGCTCGAGATGCTGCTTCTCCCATAGTTTTTCTTAAATTTTCACTCATTACAGGTGATGGTGCTTCTTCTAAAACCTTTTGATTTCTTCTTTGAATAGAACAATCCCTTTCACCTAGGTAAACTATATTTCCATATTCATCTCCTAAGATTTGAAATTCAATATGCCTAGGATTTTCTACGAATTTTTCAATATATACTTCATCATCACCAAAACAAGCTAATGATTCTGATTTAGCTGCTTTAAATCCTTTGATAAATTCTTCTTCATTTTTTGCAAGTCTCATTCCACGACCTCCGCCACCTGAAGATGCTTTAATCATAACAGGAAAACCTATTGATTTTGAAAATTCAAGACCTTGTTCTAAAGAATCTATAACACCATCTGATCCTGGAATAACTGGGACATTGGCCTTTTTCATTAAATCTTTAGCATTAGATTTATTGCCAAGTCTATCTATGGTATCACCTTTTGGTCCAATGAATTTTATATTACACTCATTACACATCCTAGCAAATTTGCTGTTTTCAGATAAAAATCCAAATCCAGGATGGATAGCCTCTGCTCCTGTTAATACAGCTGCGCTTAATATATTTTGCATATTTAAATAACTCAAAGCTGACTTTTCAGGTCCTATACATATTGCCTCATCTGCTAAATTAGTATGAAGCGCCTCAGAATCCGCTTCTGAATACACAGCCACTGTTTTTATACCAAGTTCTCTAGCAGCCCTTATTATTCTAACTGCTATTTCTCCTCTATTTGCAATAAGAATTTTATCAAACATAATATCTACCTCTCCACTGCAAAAGTTAGTTCTGCCACAACTGCTACTTCTCCATCTACTGATGCTATAGCCTTTCCTACACCAATAGGGCCCCTTAGTTTAACTATTTCTACTTCTAATTTTAATGTATCTCCAGGAACAACTTTCCTCTTAAATCTTGCACTTTTTATTCCACCAAAATAAGCTATTTTACCTTTGAAATCTTCATGAGATAGAATTGCAACTGCTCCTGTTTGAGCTAGCGCTTCTATTATTAAAACTCCTGGCATAACAGGCTCTGTTGGAAAATGCCCTTGAAAGAAATATTCATTAAAGGTTACATTTTTATATGCTACAGCTTTTTTTAAAGGTTCTAATTCATCTACTTTATCTATTAATAAAAATGGATATCTATGGGGAATTATATCTTGTATCTCTTTTATATTTAACATAATCTCTCCTTATTCTAAATATTATTAAACTTTTAGCCTAAATAGAGGCTGACCATACTCTACCATGGTTTCATTTTCAACTAGAACTTCTAGAATTTCTCCATCTACTTCGCTTTCTATTTCATTCATTATCTTCATAGCTTCTATAATGCATAAACTATCGCCTTTTTTAACTTTGTCACCTTTTTTAACAATAGGCTCTGCTCCTATTTCACCAGATAAATAGAACGTTCCAACTATTGGGGATACCACACAGTATCCTTCCTCAGTTTCCTCATTTTCATGCTTTTGAATATTCTTTATCTCTTTTAAACTTTCAGATACTTTTTCCTGTTTTATATATTGGACAGGCTCCCTATCTAAATCATCCACTTTATTTTCTATACTTATTTCTTTAACCACTTTAACTTCTTTTTTCATTACTATTTTTATTTTATCTTCCTCTACTTCAAAATAAGAAAGACTAGATTTGCTAACTTTATCTATCAATTCAGATATTCCATTAAAATCCATACTATCCTCCATTATTCGTTATATTTTTTAAATAAAAGCACAGCGTTATGACCACCAAACCCTAGCGAATTAGAAAGAGCATATTCTATATTTTTTTCTCTTCCTTCATTCATTACTATATCAAGGTCGCATTCTTCGTCCTTTTCTTTAGAATTTATTGTGGCAGGAATGAATCCTTCTTGCAGCGCCTTAGCACAAATAATCGCCTCTATAGCACCTGCAGCGCCAAGTAAATGTCCTGTCATTGATTTAGTGGAACTTATAGGAATATTATAAGCTAAATCATTAAATGCCTTTTTTATAGCAAGTGATTCGAATTTATCATTTAATGGAGTACTTGTTCCATGAGCATTTATATAATCTATATCTTTTTTTTCTATTTCTCCATCTTTTATTGCATCTTCCATAGCACGAGCCGCACCTTCTCCATCTACTGAAGGTGATGTAACATGATACGCATCACAAGTTGAACCATATCCTAATATTTCAGCATATATATTAGCCTTTCTTTTTATCGCGCTATCTAAAGTTTCTATAATTAAAACTCCAGCTCCTTCGCCCATTACAAAACCATCCCTATTTTTATCAAAAGGAATAGATGCTTTATCTTTATCTAAACTAGTTGATAAAGCCGTTAAATTTTGAAATCCAGCTAAACCTAGCGGGGTAATAGAACCCTCACATCCTCCGCATATCATATAATCTTGATATCCGTCACGTATAAGTCTAAAAGCATCCCCAATAGAATTAGTTCCAGTAGCGCAAGCTGTGACAACTGATGTGCAAACACCTTTAGCTCCATACTTTATAGCAACATTTCCAGCTGCTATATTCCCTATTATCATAGGAATCAAAAATGGTGAAACTCTTCTTGGTCCCTTTTCATTTAATATTTTATCTTGTGTTTCTATTGTAGAAAGTCCTCCAATTCCAGAACCTACTATAACTCCAAGTCTTGTTCTATCTATGTTTTCTAGGTCTAATTTAGAATCTAGTATAGCTTCATTAGATGCAACCATAGCAAATTGACAAAATCTATCCATACGTCTTGCTTCTTTTTTTTCTATTGCTATATCTGGGTTAAAATCTTTAACCTCAGCTGCAAGTTTTACCTTGTAATTTTCTACATCAAAAGCTTTTATAATATCTATTCCATTTTTACCTTGTTTTATTCCATCCCAAAAACTATTTAAATCGTTTCCTACAGGTGTCACTGCACCCATTCCAGTAATAACTACTCTTCTTTTCATTTCATCCTCCCTACATTACCATTCCGCCATCTACATTTATAACCTGGCCTGTTATATACTTAGCTTCATCTGTTGATAAAAATCCCACTAAATTTGCTATATCAGAAGCTTCTCCAAAAGATTTCAAAGGGATATTACTAAGCATAGCGTCCTTTATTTTTTCAGGAAGCTTCTCTGTCATATCAGTATTTATGAAGCCTGGAGCCACTGCATTTACCGTTATCCCCCTAGATGCTAATTCCCTAGCTGCAGATTTGGTAAGACCTATTACTCCAGCTTTAGATGCTGCATAATTTGCTTGACCTGCATTACCTATTACTCCTACAACTGAAGATATATTTATTATTCTTCCACTCTTTTGTTTTAGCATTATACTAGATGCATGTTTTATTAAGTTAAAGGCACCTTTTAGATTTACATCTATAACTCTATCAAAATCCTCTTCTTTCATTCTCATTAGAAGATTATCTTTAGTTATTCCTGCATTATTAACTAAAATATCTAAACTTCCAAATTTTTCATTAGTAGTTTTAACTAAATCTTGCGCTTCATTAAATTTGCTAACATCAGCTTTTATTATCATAACTTTTACATTAAAATTCTCTATTTCTTGTTTTACCTTTATTGCCTTATCTTCATTTGAAGTATAATTAATAACTATATTTGCTCCCATTTTAGCAAGTTTTATAGCTATAGCTCTTCCTATTCCTCTACTTCCTCCTGTAACTAAAGCAGTTTTACCTTCTAACATCCATTACCTCCATTTAGTTTTTCTATGGTTTTTTCTAATGATGCTAAATCTTCTATATTATATATATTTAATTTTCTATCTATTCTTTTAACAAAACCAGACAAAACTTTAGATGGTCCTACTTCTATGAATGTATCTACTCCATCATTTATCATAGTTTTTATATTTTCTTCAAAATATACTGGATTTGATACTTGATTTTTTAAATTTATCCTTATATCCTCTTCCTCTAAATACTTACCTGTTACATTAGTGGCAATTTTTATATCTGGTTTCTTTATATCTATTTTTAATAATTCATCATATAATCTGTCTCCTGCCGGTTTAAGCATGGAGGTATGAAATGGTGCTGATACATTTAATATAATAGTTTTAATAGCACCTGCTTCTTTAGCTAAATCACAGGCTTTTTCTACTGCCTTTATTCCTCCGCCTATTACTATTTGATTAGGACAATTGTAATTTGCACCTTCAACTATGCCATAATTAGAAGCTTCATTTAAAACTTCTTGAAGTTTTTCATTTGAAAGCCCAATTATAGCTGCCATAGTTCCTATTCCTTTTGGAACCGCTTCTTGCATAAATCTTCCTCTTTTTCTTAACAGGGGGAGAGCCTCCTGAAATCTTATAGACTTTCCTACTGCTAAGGCTCCATACTCTCCAAGACTTAATCCTGCTGCAGCACACGGAGAGATATTATATTTATCTAATAGCTTAGTAATTGAATAACTTAATAGGAACATTGCTGGTTGCGTATTTTCCGTTTTATCTAATTCTTTTTTGTCCTCATTAAATACTATATCTTTTAAACTAAATCCTAATATTTCATCTGCTCTATCATATATTTCCCTAATTTCAATAAAATTATCATATAATTCCTTTCCCATAAAAGGATATTGTGATCCTTGTCCTGGAAACAAAAATGCTATTTTCTTCAATTTAGCCTCCCATAAAACCATTTATTGTTTTATCCGCTTCTTTAAACATTTCCTCTATTATTTCTTTAGAACTTTGTTCTTTGCAAATAAGCCCAGCTATTTGTCCAGCCATTACAGAACCCATGTCTGTATCCCCATCTATCACTGCTTTTCTTAAAGCACCTAAACCTATTTTTTCAAGCTCTTCTTTATTATCTAAAGTTTCTAACTCTTTATATTTTCTAGTTAATTTATTTCTTAAAACTCTTACTGGATGACCTGTTTTTCTAGCTGTTACTACTGAGTCTATATCTTTAGCCTTTAATATTTTATCTTTATAATTCTGATGAACTGTACACTCCTTTGAAACTAAAAATCTAGTTCCAACTTGAACTCCTTCGGCCCCTAGCATAAAAGCCGCAGCCACACCTCTTCCATCTCCAATTCCCCCTGCTGCAATAACAGGTATATTAACTGCATCTACAACTTGAGGAACTATAGTCATGGTAGTTAATTCTCCAATATGTCCTCCAGCCTCGCATCCTTCTACTATTACAGCGTCTGCTCCAGACCTCTCCATTCTTTTAGCTAGAGCTACAGAAGCTACAACAGGAATAACTATTATATTATGTTCTTTCCACATTTCGATGTATTTACCTGGGTTTCCAGCTCCAGTTGTTACTACAGCTACTCCCTCCTCACAAACTAATTTAGCTAACTCATCTGCATTAGGGCTTAAAAGCATTATATTTACACCAAAAGGCTTATCTGTCTTTTGTTTTACATTTCTTATTTCATCTCTTATATAATCTATTGGGGCATTAGCACCTGCAATTAAGCCAAGACCACCTGCCATAGACACTGAAGACGCTAAACTAGCATCTGCTATATGAGCCATACCCCCTTGAAATATAGGGTATTTTATTCCAATCAAATTACATATTTTAGAATTAAACATAATATCCTCCTACACAAAAGGATAGACTTTTCATCCATCCTTTAACTAAATTATTCTGACTTTATATATTGCACATAAAGTTTAACTATTACTAATCAAAGTAAGTTAAACTAGTATTATGTGCAACATCTAACGCAGATTAGACATTCTGACTTTATATATTGCACATAAAGTTTAACTATTACTAATCAAAGTAAGTTAAACTAGTATTATGTGCAACATCTAACGCAGATTAGACATTCTGACTTTATATATTGCACATAAAGTTTAACTATTACTTTGATTCTATATATTTTACTGCATCTTTTACTGTTTTCATATTTTCTGCATTTAGAACTTCAATATTAAATTCTTCTTCTATAGACATTATTACCTGAAATAAATCTAGTGAATCCACACCTAATTCTTCAAAAGATGTTTCTAATTTTATTTCACCTTCGTCTATGCTTAATTCCTCTGCTATTATCTTTCTAACCTTTTCAAATATCATAATAAATCCTCCTAATTTTTATTCCATATTATTAGGGAACTACCATAAGTTAATCCCCCACCAAAACCTACTAGAGCAAGTTTTTGTCCATTTTTCAATAAACCCTTTTTATTCATTTCATCTAATGCTAAAGGAATACTTGCAGATGAAGTGTTTCCATATTTTTCTAAATTCATATAGAATTTATCAACATCTACATCTAATTTTTTAGCCGCTAATTCTATTATTCTATTATTAGCTTGATGCGGAACTATATAATCTAACTCTTGAATCTTTATATTATTATCTTCTAATAATTTATTTATTAAACGTGGAATTATATTTACAGCAAATTTAAATACTTCTTTTCCATTCATAGACATTTTCCCTAAAATATCTTTCTCTACTTTATTTATAGGATTATTTATTGGATGAGATTTACAAAGAATATATTCATTTTTCTCTCCATCTGTTCCAATATCTACAGAAGATATTCCGTCACCGCTGGTTTTTGATAAAACAATAGCGCCTGCTCCGTCCCCGAATAAAACACAGGTATTTCTATCTTTCCAATCGATTATTTTGGATAAGGCTTCTGCACCTATTACAAGAATATTATTATAATCTCCACTTTTTATAAAACTATTTGCTATCTTAAGCCCATATATAAATCCAGTACATGCTGCTAAAACATCAAAACAGGCGGAATTTTTAGCTCCTATTTTATTTTGAACTATAGCTGCTGTAGCTGGGGTTAAGGCATCTGGGCTTGTAGTTGCAACTATAATAAGATCTATTTCTAATGGTGATATCTTGGCATTTTCTAATGCCTTTTCTGCTGCTTTTGCTGCTAAATCAGAAGTATTTTCTTCTTTAGTTATTCTTCTATTTGATATACCTGTTCTTGTATATATCCATTCATCACTAGTATCAACTAATTTAGACAAATCTTCGTTTGTTAAAACATTTTCAGGCACATAACTACCAATTCCTGCTATTCTACCTTTAATCAAATCTACACATCCTTCTTCTGTAATACAATATATGATTTATTTTAATTTGTACTTATTTTTAAAGAAATTATTAAGCTTATCAAGAGAATCTACCAATGTTTTTTCCTCTTCTTCTGATAACCCTTCTACTGTAGCTTTTACCATGTCATAATGAAATTTTTCATGTATTCTATAAACTACTTTTCCTGTACGTGTTAGCGCAATTTTTACCACTCTTCTGTCTTTTTCACTTCTTATTCTTTCCACATACTCTTTTTTTACTAAATTATTAATTGCAATAGTCAAAGTTCCCACTGTTATTCCAAGGCTTGCTGCAATCTCTGACATGTTTTTCCCGCCTTCAAACCCTACAGCCTCAAGAGTATGAATTTCTGTAACAGATAAATTATTGTATTTTGTATTTTGAAATGCATTTTGTTCTATAACTAATATGTCATTAAATATGTCTACTAATACCTCATTCACTATTTTGTATGATTCTTTCAATACTTCACCTTCTAATGTAATATTATTTCTTTTTTTAATTCTTCTATTAAATCATGAACTTTAAGTATTTTATCAATTCTATATCCATTAGTTCCTGTAAACAAAAGACCGTTTTTAGTATCTCCAGAAACCGAATTAATTAAAGCTTTAGATATGCAATAAGGTGTATCTTTAGGATTGCAAGTTTTTAAACAATTAAAACATTTATCTATTACTTCTTTTTCTTCTTTATTTACAAATTTATTTTTTATAGCTCTTCCAGGAAGTCCAACCGGACTATCTACTATTGTTATATCTTCTTTTTTTGCATCTATAAATGCTTGTTTAAATTCTTCACTAGCATCACATTCAAAAGTTCCTATAAACCTTGTTGCCATTTGAACTCCTGCTGCATTTAGTTCTAAAAACTCTCCTATGTCGTCACCTGTATATATTCCCCCTGCAGCTATTACAGGAATCTTCTTTTTAAATTTATTCTCATAAATACTTACTTCTTCTATTACTTCTTTAAGTATATCTTCAAGTTTTATATTTTCACTTAGCTGCTGTTTTTTAAATCCTAAATGTCCTCCAGCTAAAGGTCCTTCCACCACTAAAAAATCTGGAACTATATTATATCTTCTTGCATATAGCTTTAAAATTACGCTTGCAGCCTTCCTTGATGAAACTATAGGTGCTATTTTAACATTCTTTCCTTCTACAAGTTTTGGCAAATTTATTGGAAGTCCAGCTCCTGAGATTATTACATCTATTCCTTCTTCTATAGCACAATTCGCTATTTCTTCATAATAATTCATAGCTACCATAAGGTTTATTCCAACCGGTGCTCCTTGACTGATTTCTTTAGCCTTCTTTATTTCTTTTCTTATAGCTCTTAAATTAGCATTTAAAGTATTATTGTAAAAATCTTTTTCTTTAAATCCTATTTGAACCCCAGATATAATCCCAAGTCCACCTTCTTTTGAAACAGCTCCAGCTAATGAACCTAGTGATACACCAACACCCATGCCACCTTGGATTATTGGAATACTAAGCTTTATATCTCCTATTTCAAGAACAGGTATCTTCATTTAATATCTCCTTTATTTTGAATATCAACTAAAGTGTGAATATACTTTGATAATCAATTATTTTGATAGTCAAAGTATATATTATGAAAATAAAATTGTCAAGTATTTTACTTTTATATAAAATAAAAATACAGGTCCATATGGACCTGCACTTATCTTTCACCTAGTTTTAAATTTGGAACTGCATTTAATGATAAATCAGATATTCTTCCCATTTTATATTCAAAATAAGCTGCACTTCCTATCATAGCTGCATTATCTGTACATAAGATTGGACTTGGGAATAAAACTTTTACTCCTCTTTTTTTCCCTTCTTTTATCATAGTTTCACGAAGGCATGAATTCGATGCAACACCACCTGCTACAACAATTTGATCTACGCCTTTTCTTTTGCATCCTTCAAAAGCATTATTTACCAAAACATCAACTACTGCGTTTTGAAATGAGGCTGCTATATCAGGAACTATTATTTCTTCATTCTTCATCTTAGCACTATTTATATAATTTAAAACGGAAGATTTCACACCTGAAAAGGAAAAATCTAAAGATTCATCATGAAAATTAGTTCTTGGAAATTTTATCGCATCTTTATTCCCTTGTTTTGCTATTTTATCTATCTTTGGTCCACCGGGGTACCCAAGACCTATGGCTCTAGCTACTTTATCATAAGCTTCACCCGCTGCATCATCCCTTGTTCTTCCTAAAACCTCAAAATCTCCATAATCCTTCATGTAAACAACATTAGTATGACCACCTGATACCACTAAACATACAAATGGCGGTTCTAATTCTTTATATTCTAAAAAATTTGCACTTATATGCCCTTCTATATGATTCACTCCAATAAGAGGAATGCTCAGGGAATAAGCTAATGCTTTGGCATATTGAAGTCCAACCAAAAGTGCACCAACTAATCCTGGCCCGTATGTTACCCCTACAGCATCTATGTCTTTAAACTCGGTATTTGATTGTTCTAATGCTTCTTTAACAACTACCGCAATAGCTTCTATATGTTTTCTTGAAGCAATTTCAGGTACTACTCCCCCAAATTTTTCATGAATGTCTATTTGAGATGCTATTACATTTGAAAGAACTTTTCTTCCATCCTCTATAACTGCTGCTGCAGTTTCATCACAGGAAGATTCTATAGCTAATATTTTCATATATTCCACCTTCTCTATTTTCTAAATCTAAGTTGTACATATTATTATACTTTATGGTAAATTCTTAATCAAGGATATTACACAATTACTTACATACCTATGATATAATATATTATAACTAAAACATTAAGGACTGATTTTATGGATAATTACGCTAAAATAATAATACTAGGTTCTCCTATTTCTAAATCTAATTTTAAACTGTTTAATTTAAACGGACGAGCCATTCTTCCTAATAAAAGTGGAAAATATCATGATAGATATGCAGTTTATGAAGAACAAATAGCACTTGAAACAAGGGCTCAAAACCCCAAAATTCAATTTACTGAATCACTAATTGCAGTGTTAAAAGTTTATTATAAAAGTGATAAAAGACATCCTGATACTAACAATATAACTAAATCAATATTTGATGGTATAGAAAAATCAGGATTAATAGTAAATGATGTTCAAATAAGACGACTAATAATAGAAGAATTCTACGATAAAAAAAATCCTAGATTCGAACTTGAACTTTATGGTGAAAGCGCTTATGCTATGGATTACACAATCATTCATAAAAAAATAAAGGACAAACCTATAGAATATGATGTTCCATGCAATAAAAAAGCTACGAATCCTTATTTAAATAAAAATACAAATATCACTATAAAAAATTGTGTACCTAGCAAGGACATAATAAATAGCAACGATTTATTGTTTTGCTCTATCTGTGGCAAGAAAATAAAAAAAGAAACTGCTATATCCTGCAATAAGGGCGAATACTATATATGTAAAAATTGTCTTACCAAATAAACTTAAAGACTTCCAATTTTATAAACTGGAAGCCTTTTTTTATTTATTTAATTAAATTCTATATTTTTTAAGTAGTTCTCTGAAATTGTCAGCCATAGTTTTGAAGTTTTCTATGCTATTTGTTAAATTCCTTATCTGATTTGTATAATTAGTTACATTTGAACTAACTTCTTCTGAAGATGCAGAATTTTCTTCTGCTATAGCTGCTAGATTTTCTACATTTGAAAATACTTCTTCCATTGCTCTAGCCTGTTCATTTAACTCTTCTACAGTTTTTATCATAGATTTTGAAACATCTTCTGATGATAATTTAGCTTCTTTACTGATATTTTTTATATCTTTCAAACTGTTAGTTTCACTTTCAAGAACGTCAAATTGGCTATTTATTTTATTAACAAGCTCTCCTATTATTTCTGTAAAATAATTTAATTTGCCATTTATATTCTCAACTGCATCATTTGTTTGTTCTGCAAGTTTCCTAACCTCTTCTGCTACTACTGAAAATCCTCTACCAGCTTCTCCTGCTCTAGCAGCTTCAATTGAAGCATTTAAAGCTAGAAGATTAGTTTGTTCTGATATGTCAGAAACAATAGATACTATTTTAAGCATATCCTTAGTTTCTTTAGAAAGCTCTATTCCCTTATCTTTAACATCTTTAAATTGTTCAAGACTATTTAGTATATTAGTGCTAGTATGGTCAACTCCATGATAACTATCTCTTATTTTCTTAGTAGCTATTTCAAGCTCTCCCTTATTATCATTTTCACTTTCAGCTATATTATTTATTAAATCTAAATTTTCTTTTAATTTTTCAACAGTGTTTTGAGTGTTTTCAGCTTGACTAACCGCCCCAATAGCAACTTGCTCTACAACGCTTGCTATTTCATCTGAAGTACTTACCATACTTTTAGATATACCTTCTATTCCACTAGCAAATGTATTCATCTCATCAGTTACACCTTTAAAAGCTGTAAAATCAGCAGATAAATTATTCTTTAACAAATTAATTTTTTCAAAAAAACTTTCATATTCATCTTTAGTTTCAATTTCACTATTTATTGAATATTCATTATCATTAAATTTATCTAATTCTCTACTTATTCTTTTAAGTGGACTCGTTACTAAAAAGCTTCCTAAAGTAGTTCCTGCACCTGCAATTACAGCACCTATAATTGATTTTAATATACTATCAAAACCTAAAAGAACGGTAAGCCCTAAAAAAGAAAATATAAAACTAAATAATCCAATTTTTATATTTGAATTTTTTATGAATCCAAGAGATAAAACTTTATTAAGCTTGTACTCTTTCTTAAAATAAATATCTTCTTTAAATGTTAGTTTTAACTCTAAATTACTTTCTTGTCTTTTTATTTCTTCTATTTCAATTTCTTCATTAAAATATTCTGAAAATCCGTCAATAAGCCCTAAAAAATAATCAAACATTTCTCTACTAGATTCATATGTAAAAATAGCCTGGTCTTTTGATATAGGTCTTATATTAAGTATTGGTGGATTAGTCACTTTTAATTTATTAGCTATACTAATCACAATACCATGCATAGAATCTAAAAACGAATATAAATTTGGACTTTGTAAAAATGTTGGGAAATCCTTTTGAAATACGCATACATTGTCCTTTCCCATTATCCTCCATAACTCACTTTTATTTAAATTTTCTTTTTCACATACAAAATCAATAAACTTATTTAATATCTCATCATCTATATCTTCTAACGGTGTAAATATCTTTTTTTCTCCCCAACCTACTGATTCCATTGCTTGATTTACAGTTTTTTCACTATATAAATTTTTACAAGTTTTGACCCAGATAGCAACTATTCTTCCCTTCATAAAAATACCTCCATTAAAAATAAAGTCTACAATCATTATATAACTTATTTTGTAAAAATAATAGTTAAAATAAATGATTTTGTCATATTAATTCAAAAAAGATTCAAAAACAAAAAATAGCCTGTTGTCAGACTATTTTTCAGGTTGGTAAGCTATTAATAAAAAACTTTGGAAGAAAAACTATGAAACTATTTTGAATTCGATAAACTTATTGTAACCCATTTATATACATTTGTAAAGGTTTTCTTAAATATATATTTTTTTTATTTTTCTATTCCAACTCTAGCAGTAACACCCTGTTCATAATAATGTTTTATTTCTTTCATCTCTGTTACTAAATCTGCAATCCCTATTAGCTCCATTGGTGCATATCTTCCTGTTATAATAACTTCTATGTTTTCTTTTTTTCTATTTAATATATCTATTATTTCTTCTACTTTAAATAATTTAAAATAAAGTGCAATATTTAATTCATCTAAAACAACTATATCATAATCAGATTTAGTTAAAATACTCTCTATTTCTTCTAAACCCTCCCTAGCCTTTTCAATATCTTCCTTAGAAGGCTCTCCAACTATAAATGAATCACTTCCAAACTGAACCATTTTAAAATTAGGCAAGTACTCCATAGCTTTCAATTCACTATAGTCCATACCTTTAGTAAATTGGCCAAAATAAACTTTTTTCCCTGCACAAACGGCCCTTAAAGATAAACCTAATGCACAAGTCGTTTTTCCTTTCCCATTTCCTGTGTATATTTGAATATATCCTTTATCCATGTTTTCACCTTCCTTCTTTTATTATTATATCATTTAGATTATTTAATTCATAAAATAACAAAGTGACATCTCCACGTTTAATTGATAATTGATGATTGAGATTTTATAATTGATAGTTAGCAATGTTAAAAGCTGCTAAAATAATAAATTAGCAGCTTTTTATAAATTAAATTTAATATTGCATATTTGGAGCATTCATGGAAATTTTTATTGAAATTAATTGAAAAGCTAAAGATAACGCTACAACTATTAATATTATAATAGCAGCTTTCTTTTTTGATACATTTCCTACTTTTGCAAGTCCTATAATAAATAAAACTACATACCATATATAAAATACATCAAATTTAGTAAATATATTCATATAACTAATTGACGTTGTACTTACAATAGGATTTTTTGTTATTATAGAATATACGCCCTTAAATAAACTACCTATAACTACTGCTATAGATGATGTTAAATAAACACAAACTATTTGTGTATAAGAAGCCTCTGTTTTTACTATTAAACTAATTAACCAATATATAAATGAAATTACATACATACCGATCAAAACCATCAAAAATGAACTAAACATAAGAAATATAGGATTAGTTGCAATCCCCGTTATTAAATTCATAATACTTTGAACCTGCGGGTCTCCTGTTGTGTTTGCTTTATCCATTATAGCTTTAGTCGAAGACCTTGATAAAAGAGTCCCTATATAAGTTAAAACTGATACAATCAAATATAATTTCCAGTATTTTGGTTTTTCAATAAACCCTTCAAATACCTTTGATGGTTTTACGAAAAAACATTTCACCTTTTCCATAAATGTGATTTTCTCTTCTTCCATTTCTTCCATTAACAAATCCTCCTATTCATCTTTTATTGAACTTATAACATCAAGCTTTGCTGCTTTTGTAGCTGGATATAATCCTGAAATAAAACCTACGAAAGTTGCAAAAGCTAAAACAAACATGGTTAAACCTAAACTAAAAGAAGCTATATTTACTTTTGATTGTCCATCCATAGAAAATTTAGCACCTAGTGCCATATTTATTATATAATTTATTAAAAGTCCTATTATGACCCCAACAAATCCTCCTAAAAAACCTATTGCACTGGCTTCACCTATAAATATTCTTTTTACATCTTTAATAGATGCACCAACTACCTTCATTATTCCAATTTCTTTTTTCCTTTCATAAATGGACATATTCATAGTATTGGCTATTCCAAAAGCCGCTACCAACAAAGATATTCCACCTAAAGCACCTAAAAATAATTTTATTCCATTTAAAAGACTATTTACACTATTTTGAATATCTTTTAAAGAAGAATATGTATATCCTTCTTCATCTAGCTCATCCGTTATTTTATCCATATTATCTATATCATCTACTATAAGGTCCACAGTATTATAGCCATTTTTCTTTATTAAATTAGTTTCACCTGTTGAAAATTCAGTAATATCTATAGCTACATTTAATGGAGTTTTTACAGAATAATCATCCATATAGCTTTCTTCTAAAATTCCTGATACTTTTACGTTAAAAGTTTTTGTTTCTTCTTCACCTTTATCATTTACCTTATTTATAGATAATTTGATTTTTTTTCTTATTAGTTTATCTAATTCTTCCTCATCTACATCATCAGGATTTTCACTATCTATCATACTTTGAGCTATTTTATATCCTATAACGCAGCTCTCTTCATTATCACTAGGGTAATCACCAAATAAAGTATCCTTATCTTTACTATAGTATTTCATCTCAATGCCGGATATGCCCATATTGTCCATAGTAAATTTTTTATAGTTTATTGTTGCACTAGCGCTAATTGATGGGATAGCATAATCTACTCCTTCAATTTCACTTAGTTTGTCCAGCGCTTTTTTATCAATTTTAGATACCTTATCACTTGTGTCTACAGAGCCTCCATACATACCGCCATAGTCTATATAAGGATATACTGTTATTGCATTTGCAGAACCTAAAGATAGAAGCTGATCTGTCATCATATCTTGGAACCCATTTCCAAGTGATACTATTACAAATATAGAGATACTTCCGATAACAACTCCTATCATTGTAAGAATAGTTCTCCCTCTTCGCCTCCACATATTTGTCCAAATCATTTCTAAAAAATCACTAAATTTCATTTTAATTACCTAGTCCAAATATAGTCTTAAAGAATTTACCTATAGAAGAAAAGAAACCAGATTTTTCTTCTTTTACTTCTTCTTTAGCACTTTCTTCTACCTGATTTTCAAAATCTTTAGAAATATTATTTTCTCTATTTAACTCATCACTATATGTTATTTCAATTTTTCCATTTATACTTTCATCTTGTGGAAGCTCCATTTCATAGAAATCATCATCACCAGACTCAAGCATTCCATAATAATTAATATATTCTTCATCATTTACAGTTACTTTAAGTAAAACATCATTTAAAGTAGCCTGCCCTGCATTTATAAATCCTACATAAAGTTTAGAATCTTCGTCATTATCTTCTCCATTTTGTGAAAGCTTGCTTATTATTAAATTGGCTTTTTTAGATACAACAAAACCTATAGTTTTGTTTTCTTCTATAATATTACCGTATTTATTGTTATACACTAAATCTATAATTATATTATAAGTTCCTGATTTTAACGACGGGTCTGCCAGCATGTCTATGCTAACTTCTTTATCACTGTTCTTCTCTATTTTATCTAGGTTAATCTCATTTGTAGTATTTAAAGGAGAAAATCCTGTTAAAGACGCTGTTCCCTCTATACCTACAAATTTAATAGTAATATCAGATATAGTACCATTAGATTTATTTTCTAAATTAAAGTTTACCTTAAAGTTTTCACCAGGTGTTATGATTTCAGGGCTAGTTTTAACTTGTTTTACAATTAAGTTTGTATTTTCTGCAAAAACAGAAATACCCATTAAACAAGTTATTATCATAGTCATTACAAATATTGAAATAATTTTTTTCAAAATAATACCTCCATTCTAAATTTATAATTTAATCTATTAATCCATCTTTTATCTTTATTATGTCTTTCGCATAGGTAAAAACTGATTCTGAATGAGTTACAACTACAAAAGTTATTTTATTAACTTCATTTAACTCTTTTAATATCTCCATTATTTCGCTACTATTTTTGCTATCTAAATTACCTGTAGGCTCATCTGCCAAAACTACTTTAGGATTATTAACTAATGCCCTAGCTATTGATACTCTTTGCTGTTGTCCACCTGATAATTCAGAAGGTCTATGAGCTACCCTATCTGATAATCCAACTTTATTTAGTATTTCTAGTGCTCTTTCTCTTCTCTCTTTTTTAGATGTTCCTGAAAACAAAAGAGGCATCTCAACATTTTCAAGTGCTGTTAATTGTGGCATTAGATTATAAGCTTGAAATACAAATCCTAAATTTTCTTTTCTAAATTTAGCTAATTTATCCTCACTTAATCCATTTAATTTTTGGCCGCATATTTCAACGCTACCGGAAGTTAAAGGCATAAGTCCACCTAAAATATTCAAAAGTGTTGATTTTCCAGACCCTGACTCACCAACTACAGCAGTAAAATCTCTTTCTTCAATATCTAAAGAAACCCCTTTCAATATTTCTACCTTCATTTTTCCCATTATAAAATCTTTCTTTACATCTTGTACTTTTATTATGCTCATGGCATCACCTCAATTCAATTGATAATATTGTAACAATCTCAACAAAAATTGTCAATATTTTCTTACAGTTTTATTTGTTTTCTCTTATTAAAAAAAGTCTTATAAGCTAAATAACATGCTATAAAAGAGGATATTGATGTAGTAGCTAAAAGCATAAAAGTAACCATTATTTGATATTTTATGGCTATAAGTGGTGAAGTTCCAGCTAAAATAAGCCCTGTCATCATTCCTGGCAGTGATACTATGCCTAAAGTTTTTGTAGAATCTATTGTTGGGATCATACCAGTTTTTATAGAATCTCTTATTATTCCTATAGACGACTCTAATACATCTGCTCCTAAAGCTAGTTTTGTTTCAACCTCTTGTGTTTTATTTTTAAAATCTTGTGTCATTTGTCTATAGCAAAGTCCTAAAGCCACCATAGAATTACTTATTACCATTCCCCCTACAGGAATAATCTGATAAGCTTCATAATCTAAAGCTCCTGACAAAACCAATATAAATAAAGTTACAAATGTTCCTGTTCCAATAGCTATAAAAGATATTATTTTGCCGTTTTTTATGCCTTTGCCTCTTTTAGCTGCATTATACGATGCATTAAAAATCATAAATAATAATAAAAAAGAAGTGAATATTGGACTTTTTAATCCAAATATGTAATTTAATAAATATCCTACTATAGTAAGCTGAATAATAGCTCGAACCACACCTATTATAGTATCTTTTTCAAGTTTCAGCTTTTGAGTATAAGAAAATACAAGAGATATAAATACTAAAGAAGATGCTAAAATCAAAGAACTTATTGATATATTCATTTTATCACCTCCAAAGAAACTACCTGTCCTTCCTTTATAGTTAATATTTTATTAGCATATCTTTTCTTTTGAGCTTCATTATGCGTTACCCAAAGAACAGTTACACCTTCTTCATTTAAATTTTTTATTATATTCTCTGTAAGTCTTGTATTTTCCTCATCTAATGATGAAGTTATTTCATCTAGTAATAATATCTCTGGTTTAAATAATAAGGATCTTATTATGTTTATTCTCTGCTTTTCTCCACCAGATAAATTTTTTATATCTTTATCTAAATAATCTATATCTAAATCAAATTTATTTAAATATTCTTCTATTTTTTTATAATCTACTTTTATTTTTCTGGTTCCATATGGAAATATTAAATTATCTTTTACACTATCTCCGAACAAATAAGAATTTTGAAATACGTAAGCTATGTTCTTTCGTAAATCTATAGGATTATAGTCCTCTACTTTTTTATCTTGAAAATTTATGTCTCCATTTTTAGGACTTATTAAACTGCTACATAATTTCAAAATAGTAGATTTACCACTGCCAGAAGGGCCAACTATAGATATAAAATCATTTTTTTCTACCTTAAATGATATTTTTTTTAAGATATCTTTATTATCATTACTGTAATATACATTTTTAAATTCTAGTATGCTCAATAAAATCACCTCCTTGAAATTATATCATTTTTTTCTACTCTTTCAGTTAAAATTAATTTAATTTAATGTTATAATATAATAAAATAATTTTTGAAAGGATATTATATGAATATAGATAATATTTCAAGATTAATGAATCTTAATAATGTAAACAGTTTATTAGATCTAGAAAATTCTAATGAAGAAGAAAGTGTTTCTTTTTCTGATATTTTAAATAACATTCAAAATAATAGTACAAATAGTACGCTTTTAGGTACTGCTGATTCTGAAAATTTATTAGATAACTTATCTATAAATCCTGATAAATTATCTTCTATTATAAGCCAACTTGCTATAAACAATTCAGGACAATCTGATGATTTAATGCAAATGATATATTCTCTTGTTGGTGATAATGCATGGACAAGCACTTCATCTACTTCAGATACCCAAACAGTATCAAGTTTATCTAATGGTTCAAGTATTTCAGAAAATATACCTATTGAAATAAATAGCGCTATAAATAATGCTAGTGAAAAATATAGAGTAGATAGCAATTTAATAAAATCAATAATAAATCAAGAATCATCCTTTAACCCAAATGCAGTGTCCCCAGCTGGAGCGCAAGGTTTAATGCAACTTATGCCAGCTACTGCTAGCTCTTTAGGAGTTAATAATTCTTTTGATATCAATGAAAATATAAATGCTGGGACAAAATATATAAAAAGTTTATTAGACAATTTTAATGGCGATGTTTCTTTAGCCTTAGCTGCATATAACGGTGGAATAGGTAATATGCAAAATCGAGGGGTTAGAACAGCTTCTGATATTTATAAAATGCCTAGTGAAACTCAAAATTACGTAGAAAAAGTTATGTCCTCTTACAATTCTTCTTTGTAGGACATAACTTTTCATTATTTTATGAGTTTTTATTATTTTTCTTCATCAATATTATTATTACTAAAAGATATATAAAAAGTGCCAGTATTGTGTATAAATACATTATCGGATTATTGTTTGTATATCCTATCACTGGAATGTTTAATATTAACATTAACGGAAATCCCAAAACCAATCCATACGCACTACCTAAAACTAAATTTTCTGCCACTTGCGTATTAAAATCTGGATCTACTTCACGAAGCAAGGCAAGTCCTGTAGAAATAGTACCTGTAAGCATTCCATACAATGCTATTATATATTCTAAAACATGTACCTTATATATTTTCTTACATATGTATATTATATATAAAATTGTAATTAACCCTCCTATAAATGAAATTAAAAGTATAGGAATTAGATTTCTTTTAATAGCATAAATTGATAAAGCAGTTATAGATGCTGCTATCATAAAATCAAATGATGCACCTGAAATTCTTTGAAGTAGATAATTATTAGGGTAATTTTGAACAACTATTTTCTTTTTCTTTAAATAATCGTATATTATTCTAAGTAGCATAGCATACATTGTTCCAATTAAGAAATGAAATCCCCATAGAAGCTGAGACATAGTCATACCAAAAGTTCCAAGTGGACTTAATGCACTTGATAATACCTTTATAGTAAGATAAGTTACTAAATAAACTATGCCAATTAGTATTAATTGAACTGTTATTTTATCTAATCCAGTACTTAATGGAATTTCTCCAGGTTCTGATTCTTCAACAATATTCTTTTGAATAATATCATTTTTATATTTAACATGCTTCATTTCCTTTTTTCTTGTTAAAAAATTAAGTAGGATAACTCCACCTAAACAAGCCCATAAAAATCCCATTGTAGCTATAGTCAATCCTATCTGTCCACCATCTAAAAAGCCAAGATTTTCCCATTGTGTTCCAATAGAATATGCTTGTCCTGGTCCTTGTCCATATCCTAAAGGAAGAATAAGTCCAAACACTGGAAATAAATTAGGGAAAAAAGTATAAGCTAAAAATAAAGATAATGAAAATGCTACTATTCCTTGTATTATATATGTAGAAACTATTATAAGTCCTGTATTTAAACTATTAGCATTTTTCTTATGATTTCTATCCTTTAGCGCTAGTGCTATAAAACCTATAGCCATTAAATGATAGACAATTTTTTCTAAAACTGCTACGTTAAAAGGAACTATATTTAATACTGCTGGTCCAAATATAAGTCCTAAAAATCCAGCAATCATTGATGTTGGTAATAAAAATTTATTTAAAATATTAAATTTTCTTTTTAGTACAGTAGCTATTCCAATAAATAATGACAAATACATAAAATCAGCAACAGAAAACCAAGTAGACTCCATTTCACTCACCTATCCTTTATAATAAATTTTAAAATTCTTTTATATTTTTCATAATATTTAAAGCAGTACACCATTTATAGGCTGATGTCCTTGGAATTAAGAATCTAAATCTATATAATTTATTTTCATAATAAAATTCAAATTCACTATTATATTGAACATTTAATCCTGATATTTTTTTTATTTCAAAGCATATTTTTACTTTATTATTAATTCCTTTAACGTACAGACCATCATCCATTAACACAAGATTTCCAACTATAATTTTTTTTAATGGTTTTAATTTACTTCCCACAAAAACTTCTATATCATTATCTTCTATAATTATTCTATTTTCTTTGATTTTATTTAGTATAGTATTTTTTAGATATTTTTTTTGCCATTTATCCCATTGTCCTGGGTATTTAAAGTATACTTCGTTATCATTTTTTTCAAAACTTCCATACTCATTTATAATTAAATTATAATTGCATTTTTTACAATATATTTTGTTATGTTTTGATTTTAAACTTCCTATAGATTTGCATTTAGGACAAGTAAATAAATACAATTCTAAATGTTCAGCTAATTTTTTTCCTTTATATTTTATCTTGTTTTTTTCTTGGAAATTGGTTTCATTATGATATAAATCTTTTTTTAATACTTCATGTATTTCATCAGAACTCATATTTTTAAGTTGTTCTTCGTTTAAAGATATTTTTGAGGTTAAATATATTTTGCCCTTTCTACTTTTAGATGCCCACCTAGGATGAGTCAAATGTGCACCTTGAATTTTAAAAGTTATAACAGGTATTTTTAACATTTTGACTAATTTATCAGTGGATAAAATAACATCTTCTGTTTCTCCCTGCCAGCTTCGCTTTCCTTCTGGGAATATTCCCACTACTCCTTTATTGTTTTTTATTTTTATAATATCTCTAACAGTTGCCATGTCAGAAACAAATTTCTTTTTAGGTATGGCACCTAATAGATTATTTAAGAAAAATTTCTTAATAGGACTTCTAAATTGTTCATCTGAGGTTACATAATGAACAGGTTCGTCCACATAATAACCTACAAAGAACGGATCAAGATTATTGACATGATTACATAATATCAAATACGGTGTTTTGATTTCTTTAAAATCTAATCCATGATATTCTACATTATATTTATTAATAAGATATTTTATTATTACAAATTTTACTGTTTTATTAAATCCTCTATTTGCTTGTCTTGATTTTGAAGCCATAAAACTCCTCCTTAGTAAAAAATATTGTTCTTTTAACTATATTCGTTTTATATTTATTTTATCCTTTTATTCTAGATTAATTTTAGATTAAAAAAATAAGAAAGCAGCAAAAATACTACTTTCTTATTATAACTATTTTTTTCTTCTTAATCTATCAAATCCAGAATACATAACTGGAACAACTATTAAAGTTAACAATGTTCCGTATAATAATCCTCCTATGGTAGTTATAGCCATAGGCTGCATGAGCTCTGCTCCATCGCCTATTCCTATTGCCATAGTACTTAAAGCTAGAATAGTTGTTAGAGCTGTCATTACAATAGGTCTAAGCCTTGTATTTCCAGCTTCTATTATAGCATCATAAGTGGTCATGCCTTCCTTTTTTAGTTGATTTATATAATCAACTAAAACTATACCGTTATTTACTACAACTCCAGTTAGAATAATAAGCCCTATAAAAGCAACTATACTAAGTGGCATTCTAGTTATTATTAGTCCTAAGAAGCCTCCTGTAAATGCAAGTGGAATACTAAACATAACTATAAGTGGATAAAGAAGTGATTGGAACTGTGATGCCATAATCATATATATTAACACTATAGCTAAAATTAAAGCCTTTGTTAAATCTGACATATAACTTTTTATCTGTTCATTTTCACCTTGCATGGAAACTGAATATCCATCAGGAATATTGTATTTATCAAGTTTTGCTTGTATTTCATCTCCAACTAATCCGATATTATAACCATCTTCAATTTTACATGAAGCACTAATAACTCTACTTTGATTGTCTCTATTTATAACTCCAAATCCATTTTCTATTTCTATTTCAGCAATGTCTGATATTTTTACTATATCACCCATTGGAGAATCAACAGTAAGACTTTTTATCTTTTCTATATTATATTCTTCGTCCTTTAAACTGTCTGCAACATAGATATCTGTATCTTTTCCACTTAAGCTTAATGTAGAAGTTTTATCCTGAGCTTTAATAGCGTCATTGATAGCTACAAATACCTGCGCTGTTGTGAGTCCCTTTTCTATACTTTTTTCACGGTTAACAGTTATTTTTAATTCAGGTGAGGTTTTAGATATTCCATTATCTACTTCTTTAGTACCCTCTGCTCCTTCTAATATATCACCAATATCTGTCGCTATAGTTTCTAAAGTATCTAAATCATATCCTTTAATATTAATAGATACTCCTGAACCCCCTAAAGCTGACATATCCATAGATTGCTCTTGAACAAGTATTTCATAATCATAATTTTTAGAAATATCTTGTATCTTTTTTGCTACATCTTTAGTTTTTATTGAAGTATCTTCTTCCATAAGTACGTTTATAGTAGCTTCATTTTGTCCTCCACCTGTCATCATAGACATCATAATATCTGAGCTTATAGAACTTGATACTGTTGCCACTCCACCGATTTCAGATATATCATTAGATATTTTATCAAGTACTCCAGTTTTATCTTCAAAACTTTCTCCACTTGGAAGCTTAACAGTAACTGCTATTTGACCTTGGTCAGTTTCTGGAAATAGTTCAGTTCCCATTTTTAAGGCTCCAAATATACTTAATCCAAATAAAGCGAAAACTAAAACCATAGTTATTAATTTATTGTTAAGAGCCAATTTTAAAACTTTGGTATAAAATATTTTAACTTTTTCCAAAATTTTATGTTGTTTTTCTTCTTTATTTCTAACCATCATCTTAGACGCCATCATGGGAACTAATGATAATGCTATTATCAAACTTGCTATAAGCGAAAATGAAATAGTTAACGCCATTTCTTTAAATATCTGAGCAGTAAATCCTGACATAAATACAACAGGAATAAATACTGATACAGTAGTTAAAGTTGAAGCTGTAATAGCACCTGCAACTTGAGATGCCCCTTTTAATGCAGCCTCTTTTACACTAGCGCCTTCATTCCTTAGCCTATATATATTTTCTATAACTACAATAGAATTATCAACAAGCATTCCGATTCCAAGGGCTAATCCACCCATAGATATAATATTTAAAGTTATTCCAGCAAAATATATCATAATGAAAGCTGTCATAACACTTATTGGTATAGCTAGCGCAATTATAATAGTTGGTTTTATATCTCTTAAAAATAAAAGCAAGATAAATATTGCAAGTATAGCTCCATACAATAAATTATTAGTAACAGACTTTACAGATTGGTCTATATATTCAGCTTGATTCATAAGTGTTATTATCTCTACATTTGGGAACTCATCTTTTACATCTTCCATTTTATTCTCAACTAAACTTGCTACTTCTGTTGTAGTTGCATCATTTTGTTTTTGAATAGAAATTAAAACAGAATTTTCACCGTTTACTTTTGAATAGGAGTCTTTTCTTCCATCTACTATATTTACATCAGAAACATCTTCAAGTGATACATTCATTAAATCAGATGAAATGATAGTAAGTGCTTTTAACCCTTCTAGATCTTCTATTTCATCTCCAACTCTAACAAGATAATCTGAATTA
Organism: Clostridiaceae bacterium; assembly: GCA_041821285.1. Classification (GTDB taxonomy): domain Bacteria; phylum Bacillota; class Clostridia; order Clostridiales; family Clostridiaceae; genus JAJBWD01. Next base: position 2,521 of record JBGUER010000012.1, on the reverse strand, counting down.
TTGTCATTTATATATCCTGCTGGCATTGAAAAGTTCTGGCCCTTTAATATTCCAGATACCATATCTTTTGTTATTTGAACTCCTGGAAATTCAATATCATTTGGCGCCATACTTTCAGCCATTTCTCTTGTCATTCCATTAGCCATTGCACTAGCTATAATTTGCTCTCTAGCTTGTTCTAATGCCTTTTGTTTCATATCTTCATTAACTTTATCAATTTTTTCTTGATTTAAATTAACTTGGATTTGATTTTCAGTAGCACCAATAACATTTACAGAAGCTACACCTTCGATGCTTTCAAACCTAGGAAGTATATCCTCAACAAACTGGCTATTTTCCTCCTCTGTTTTTCCTGAAACAGACATTGAAAAACTCATAATAGGCATCATGTCTGGGTTTATTTTTGTAATCATAGGATTACCAATTTCCTCTGGCATGAACGCTTTTACCATATCAAGATTTTCTCTCATTTCGATAAGAGCTGAATCCATATTTGTATCGTCTTGAAACTCTAATATTACTAGAGACATATTTTCTTGAGATACAGATTGAATGTTCTTTATGTTACTAACTGTTGCCATAGAACTTTCTATTGGCTTAGTTATCATAAGTTCAACTTCATCTGGACTTGCCCCGTAATAAGTTGTGGAAATAACTGCATAAGGTAAGTTCATACTAGGTAATAAATCAGTTTTGGTATTTGTTAAGGAAACAAATCCAAGAATGATTATTACGAGTACTGCCATTACTATGGTAACTGGCTTTTTAACGCTGTATTTTGAAATAAAATTCATATTTTTCTCCTTTTGTTTTCCTATATATTATTTATTATTTTAACCTTTTAAAATGGATGAGTCAATGTAATATAATACAAAAGAAGATATAATACAAAAGAAGATATATCAATAAAATATATCTTCCATAAAATATTAATTACAATTAATTATATATGTAGTAATAGATTCATTTGGCAATGTAATATTAATGCCTTTACCATCCACAATTAATGCTAACTCATTAATCCATCCATCATTTTGAACAACTATTACAATTTCACCATTTGGGTTTTTATAAGCTGTGGCATAAATATCTTTCTCTATATCATTTAAACAAAGTAATCTATGTGCACCTGGTTTAATATATCGTGAAAAATGCCCAATATAATAGTAAGATGCATTATATATTATTTTACCAGTCTCGCGATTAATCATTATAGGCGCTTCACAATAGTTTTGCTTATGATTTGGTCCTCCTATTTCATTTAAAACCAAATTCCAATCTATAAAACCTTCACAATAATTATTAAAATCTCTAATAATATTACGTCCATAAATCCCACCATGACCCCATTCACCTGGATTTCCTACAGCTTTGCTATTTAGCGCTGTATTTGTTAGTTCTACACATCCTTCTGTGAATAAGATATGTTTATCCGGATACAATGCATGCAATACAGAAAGATTTTCACTTTTGTCACATACATACCAATGATATCCAACACCCCACACATAATCCTTTACTTTTTTATTAGAAAGAGTAATATTAGCTCGTTTAACTATATTATCTCTATTATGATCCCATATAATTATATTTATATTTTCAAGTCCTGTCTGTTTTAATTCAGGATACAAAAAATTCTGAATAAAATCCGCCTCTTCTTGTGCTGTTACCTCACATGAATCCCATACTTGAACTGCTTCAGGTTCATTTTGTATACTTATAGAACTAATTAATATCCCTCTTTTTTTCATTTCTTGAATGAATTTTACATAATATTTAGCCCATGATTTTCTAAACTCTGGTAACAATTTACCGCCAAAATTCATGTCTTTGTTACTTTTCATGAAAGCTGGTGGACTCCAAGGAGATGCAAGCAAATTTAATCTTTCTCCTGACATAGCTTCACAATCTTTTATTAAAGGAACTACCCATTTATCTTCATGCGATAAATCAAAAGTGCTTAATTCCTTATCCCCTTCTTCAATATAGGTATAGTTTCCTAAGGAAAAATCACTTGAGTGAATTGAAACACGACCTAGATTATAACCTAAGCCATGTTCTTTATCAAAATATGCTCTAATTACTTCATTTCGCACATCGTCTTTTTCTTCACTTAATGTAACAGCCGCCGCCTCTGTAAATGCCCCACCAAATCCTAAATGTTTCTGAAATAAAACATCACTCTTAACTACTATACTTGATTTATCCTTACAATATTCTTTACTAAAATCCATGTTGGGCATTTCTCTCCATGAAACACAATCTTTCTTTGCTGTCCTTATTACCTTTATCATTTAATACCTCATTTCAATTTTTCATGTTTTTTTATTGACTAAAATTAACTTTTTGCCAAATTTCACATCTGATAAAAAATAGATTTTATATTTATCCATAACACCTGAAACTTGTAAAATTTATATACATGATTTTACAAGTTCAGTTGCTATGAGAGTATTAATTTTTATTTATTATCAAAGTTTATCTTTAAGAATCCACTCCACTCTTTGAATGAATATACAGC
>JBGUER010000011.1:0-31837 GCA_041821285.1 Clostridiaceae bacterium | reverse complement strand
CTAGATAAACCTCTGTTATTTTATTAATAATATCAATTTTAAGTTTTATATCTTTACTACTAAAAGGTATATTCTCAGCTTCTTTATAATAAAATAAAGCATCTTTAGGTCTACCATAAGAATAATGCTTATTAGCTATTTTTACATAAAGGTCTACCTTTCCTTCTATTTCTAAATTACTTGGATAAAAATTTATGGCTTTTTCCAAGTATCTTATAGAATTTAAATTTGTATTTGTTTTATCCATATAATTAGAATTTTTAATGCAATATTCAACAACCTTAGTCATTTGATTTGATTTTTCTAAATGATAAAGTAAATTATCCTGATAAAACTCTTTATTAGCAAATTCTTCTTCTAACACTCTAGATAATTTTAAATGCCTATTTATTTTATCTTGTTCCTCTAGCTTATCATGTATTATTATTTTTAAAATAGTGTTTAAAAAATATAGCATTTCATCATTGTTAACTGATTTTTTTGCTAGTATTCCTTTTTTAATAAAAGACATAATAATTTTATAAATATCCATTTCATAATATTTACTTAATATCTTTAGTGATATATCTTCATTAAATATAGATAAAGTTTTCAAAACTTCATATTCAGATTTACTAATGTTTTTTATTGGGTTTAAAGCATTTTTTTCTAAATATGTTGGCATCTTCATTTTTTTTAAATTAGAATTAACACCATTATCAATCCATTTACCATCATTTTTATCAATTGTAAAATATTCTTTTTCAAAAAAAATTTTAAGTGTCTCCTCTATAAATAAAGGATTACCATAAGTCCTTTTGTAAATTAAAGAAGTAAACTCTTTAGAAATATATTTTGCATCTAAAACATTTTCAATAAAAATATCAGAATTGTTTTCATCTAGTCCTTGTAAATATATATCTAAAACATCAGTATTTTTTTTTATTTTATTTGTAAAATCATAAAATTTAAAATTATTTATTTCTCTTCCCTCTATATAAGAAATTATAAATTGCATCTTCACATTATTTATGTTTTTAACATATAAATATTCAATAAATTCCATAGTAAACGTATCCGCTAGATCTACGTCATCTATTATAAATACTAAACCCTTATCATTGGCAAATTCTCCAATAAAATTAGCTATACCATTAAATAAAATATATTTTTCACTGATATCATTTAGCTTATCTTCTGTATACTTACTAAATTGTACTGAACCTGGAATGAACTCTAATAAATACTCTTTATATTTTTCAAATATCATAATATCACATTCAGATATTATTTTACAAAAAATCTCATCTAAAGGTGATAGTTGATTTTTACTGGATTCTTTTGTATTAACATAACTATAAATATTGAATTTATTCATGTTATATATGAATTTAATTTCATTTAAAAATCTAGTTTTACCAACACCTTGCTCACCATGTAACAAAATAAGTTTTTTTGAAAAATCTATATTTAAATTTGATTTTTCTCTATTTATTACACTATTTAGCTCTTTATCTCTTCCTGCTAAACTATTATTGAAATTTAAAACTTTCATCTCATCTATATTAAATAATGCATAGTTAGTATTTAACATATTATTTATATCTGCAACTAAATCAATTAAACCTCTATATCCATCAGTTTCTGGTATTATAAGTTTATCTGCAATATAATTTATTTTCTTTAGATAATCTATATCTTCAATTTGTTCATAAAGTTTTTTTAATATTACACCTAAAGAGTAGAAATCCAAATAATAATCTTTTTCTGATTTATAATAATCTATAGTTTTATAAATAAAATCATCATTTATTGAAGAACAATCACATTTATTTAATTGAACAGTTATATAATCTAGCAATTTAATTTTATAATTCTTTTCATCCCACTGTATCAAAATATTTGATGGATTTAATTCTCCATATGTTATTCCTTTTAAGTGCATATAATAAACTGCTCTACATATATCAATAAATACATCCATTTTTTCATATTGGTTTAGTTTTTTCCCTAAAGCATACAAAGATATATCTGGTTTGAATTTTTCCTTTATATACAAATAATGAATTTCACCCACTACTTTATTATCTATATTCTTTGTTACATCAAATTTGTAAAGTTCTATTACGTATTTACTTTTTATGTGAGTTAGTTTAATAAAATCATTAAACACTGATTCAACTTGTGCTTCTTTTATATTTCCACCCGTAATAATAGATAATTCTGATATTTTATCTCCATTAAAAGAATCCTTAACAAGATAAGAAGTAAAAAGATTATTCTCATTTATTTTATTTATCACATGATATCTTTCATTTATAATTTCCAAAATAATCCTCCCACCTAATTAAAATATATCTACAGTATAACATAAAATAGCAAAAAAACATTTGATTTATTCAAAAAAAACTGCCCTAAATGAGCAGTTTTATAATCATATATATTTACTAAGCGAAAAATCCTGAAGCTTGTAATCCAGTTAATATTAACTTCGTCAAGAATATTACACCTAATATTATCATAACCACTGATAGTTTTTTCTTTTTATCCTTATCCTTCGTAAATATATTATTTGCAAGATTTAAAACAACATAAGATAAAACTCCTATTGTCAAGCCATCCCCTACACTATAAGTTAAAGGCATCATTATAATAGTTAAAAAAGCTGGAACCCCTTCTGTAAAATCAGTAAAATCAATTTTAACAACAGTTTCCATCATATAAAATCCAACTATTATAAGTGCTGGTGCAGTAGCACATGTTGGTATAGCAATAAATATTGGGGAAAAGAACATTGCAACAAGGAATAACATTCCTGTAACTATAGAAGCAAGTCCAGTTCTTCCACCTTCAGCAACACCTGCTGAACTTTCAATGAAAGTTGTAACAGTAGAAACACCTAAAGTCGAACCAACAGTAGTACCAACAGCATCAGCAAGTAACGCTTTTCCCGCTGATGGAACTTTTCCATCTTTATCAAGCATACCAGCCTTAGATGAAACTCCAACCAAAGTTCCTAAAGTATCGAAAAAATCTACAAATAAGAAAGTGAATAATATTACTATAAAGTCTAATATTTTAGATGAATCTTTTAAATAACTAAAATCCATTTTAAAGAATATATCAGATATTGGTGCTAATTTAAAAATACCTTTTGGATAAGATATTCCGTAAAATTCTGCACTAATTGGGTTTACTGCAGCGTATATCCAAGCTATAGCCGCACTTATAAGTATTCCCCAAAGTATAGACCCTTTTATATTATTTTTTCCTAAAATAACTATTACTATTATTCCAATTGAAGCTATAATAACTGGTGGTGTAACAAAATTACCAAGTGCTACAAAAGTTGCAGGATTTGGAACTACTATGCCAGCATCAATAAATCCAATAAACGCTATAAACAATCCGATACCTACAGTAACGGCATATTTTAAGTTTAATGGTATAGTATTAATTACAGCTTGTCTAACTTTAGTTAATGATAAAATAATAAAAATAATACCTTCAATAAACACAGCAGCTAAAGCTACCTGCCAGCTTACTCCATTTTGCAAAACTACAGTATATGCAAAATAAGCGTTCAAACCCATACCAGACGCCAATGCAAAAGGAAGATTAGCATATGCACCCATTATTATTGTAGCTATTGCTGCCGCTAAACAAGTTGAAGTAACTAATGCAGCTGCCGGCATTCCTGCAGCACTTAAAATATTAGGATTAACTGCAATAATATATGCCATTGCTAAAAATGTAGTAACACCTGCTGTAATTTCTGTTTTTGTGTTTGTGCCCTTTTCTTTAAGTTTAAAAAATTTTTCCATATTTCCCTCCTTAAATTAAACAAATCCACTAAGATATGAGGAATCTTAATGGATCTAAATTATCTAAAGATTCACTCATAGTCAGATATTTACGGTATCTTGTAGAAACTTCTGAACCCTATTTTCAGAATTATACGAGTTAGTGTTTTGTTTTCTTGTCCTTAGTAATATTATCAAAAAAAATATGTGTTGTCAATTAAAATCCGAACATTTTTGCTTTATTTTATTCATTTTATTCGTATTTCTGTTTTATTATCTATATCTAGCTTTTAATTCTAAATTCATAAGAACATTTGCTGCAGGTTACTATCAATTTACCCTTGTGTTTTGGCACTCTAAGTTTTTGAGAACATTTAGGGCACACAATAACACTAAAATTTTTATCTTTCTTTTTTTTCTTATTTTTACCCATATAATTTATCACTCTATTTTTAATTCTGTAATATTTGAATTTAAATACGGAAATGTAATTTTCAAATTTTCTTTCTTCCTCTGTTCTTTTTCCAGTATTTTTAGAAAAAATTCTGAACAACGAATAAATTAGTAAACCCACTCCAATTATTATAGTTTTATTTGAAATAATAAAAACTACAGATAATAGTAATAAAAATTTAGAAAATTTATCTATTCCATATCTATTCTCCATTATTTTTTTATTCAAAATTATCACTCCTTCTATAATTTAAAAAATTTTTATTGTATTAGTATACCATAAAATAAATATCACTATAAATCAATTTATATTATCTAATCTAAATTTTATTTAGATTTCAATTTTATTTATTCCAACAATAAACTAAACATCATAAGATATATTATATAAAAACAAGAAATTCAATTTATCACCAATTATAAAAAGGAGATTTATTCATGGATGAAAATATAATATTTTCTAATAATATGGATTATATAAATAATACTAAAACAGCTAATTGTGAATGTCTATTACAAGAAAATGTAGAATTTGCAGCCTCAGATGATTATAAAAATGTAAACATAGTAAGCACTCTTTCCTGTGGTGGAAAAATTTTAAAAGTAATTGTTAAATTAAATAACATTTGCAAAAATAGAAAAATAGCAATAGGAGTTATAATATATGAAAAAGATAGAATTTTAGCCTTTAAAGTTAGTAAAGTTGATCCAACTGAAGGGACTATAGCAAGAGAAAATGAAGAAAAAGAATTTTGGTTTGCACTTCCAGATGAAAATGCAAACCAAAAAAGAAATTTAGCAATAAATGTTTTTGCTCATTATTATGATTTTTCTGTTTTCTAACTATGCAAAAAACAATCAAGGCATTGCCTTGATTGTTTTTTTACTTAAAATATCTATTTAATAAGCCCTTAAATGCAGAACCATGTCTTGCTTCATCTTTACACATTTCATGAACAGTATCATGAATAGCATCATAGTTTAATTGTTTTGCTTTTGTTGCTAATTGTTTTTTACCATCACAAGCTCCAAATTCAGCTTCAACTCTCATTTCAAGATTCTTTTTTGTATCAGGCAAAACTACTTCTCCCAATAATTCAGCAAATTTAGCTGCATGTTCAGCCTCTTCAAAAGCTATTCTTTTATACGCTTCTGCAACTTCAGGATATCCTTCTCTATCAGCTTGTCTACTCATTGCAAGATACATACCAACCTCAGAACATTCTCCAGCAAAATTAGCTCTAAGTTCTTCTACTACTTCAGGATTCACTCCTTGTGCTACACCTATTCTATGTTCATCTGCCCAAGCTAATTCTTCATCATCTTTCTTTTCTATAAATTTTTCTTTCGGCGCTCCACATTGAGGACATTTTTCAGGTGCCTCTTCTCCTAAATATACATATCCACAAACTGTACAAACAAATTTTTTCATTTTACTACCTCCATATATTTGTTATAAAATTTATTTTTATTACTATTTATCGGTAATTTCTATCGACAGTTATTATTATATAGTAATCATTAATAATAATCAATAGTTTTCTCATTCTTGCAATTTTATTTTTTTTTATTGCAATTTTTAGAAAAATGTATTAAAATAAATATTATGTGTTATAATAAACTTTATACTAAAAAAAAGGAGGCGGTAAAATGAAAAAGAAAAAAACTGTTTTATATTCAAAGATACCTAAATTTGAAAAATGTTCAAACAAGAAAAAACCTTTTGTCATTACAAAAGATGTAATAAACGAATGTTTACTTCAGTGCCAAGACTAATAAAAAAGGAGTTTGGTAAATTGAATAAGGATAAATCAGGTAGCTCTTATAAATAAAAACCTCTAAGCACAAAAGACTTAGAGGTTTTTATTATATCACCTTTAAAAAACTGGTAACAACATACAAATCAAATTAAATTCCTGAAAATATATTTATCTCTTCTAAAGCTTCATATTTGGATAAAGCTTTTCTATATGTTCTATCAAAAGTCATTGCATCATAGGTATCTAAAACAGCTAATACCCTACACAAAATCACATCTACATTTTCCTTCATTCTCTCTCCATGACTTTCAGTACAAGAATCTCTTACAAAAAGAATTTTTTCTACAATGTAATAATTTAATTTTTAATATATCTCCTCCTTATCTTATTTTGGTTTTACCAAAGAAAGAAATATTATACATTTAATTTTATTGTAAAATTGACTTGTAATTTATATTAGTTTATATTTATAATTAAATTATTGGTATTAACCTTTGCTAAAAAAAATAACGAAAGGATAAATCTATGAAATACATACAAGTTGACAATAATATAAGTAGCAAGAAAAAAGAAAAAAAATTAGCCAAAGAAAACAATCTATATAATGCAGGCTATGATTTATTTTTAACAAAAGGACTACAAAAAACCGCTATAGACGATATAGTCAAAAAGGCTGGTGTGGCAAAAGGAACTTTTTATCTTTATTTTAAAGATAAATACGACCTCCTACATAAAATAATAATAAACAAAAGTTGCGAAATATTAAAAGATGCGCTAAAAGCTTCTGAAACTTTATCTACTGATGATTTTATAGAAATGGTTATTTTTATAGCAAATTACATAATAGAATATTTTAAAAACAATGTGCTTTTACTAAAAATAATAAATAAAAATATATCCTGGGGCTTATTCAAAAGAGCTATTGAAACCCAAGAAGAACGGGAAGAAGTAAAAATAGCTATTGATTCTTTTATTGATTACGCAAAAAAATATAATCAAAATGTGGAAGAAATCGAAAAAACAATCTACATAATAGTAGAATTAATTGGTTCCGTAAGTTATAATTCCATTATATATGAAGAACCTGATAATATAGATAATATGAAACCTATTTTATTCACTTGTATAAAAAAAATACTAACTCAATAAAATATTTGTATTTTAATCCTTCCTAAATTATAGGAAGGATTTTTTGTTTCTAAAAAGTTCACAATTTACGAAACCTTGACATTCCAATATTTCAACATTAAATCGTTAAATTTTATTATATTCTTATATCTCGTATTATATCTCTTTATATTTTTACATGTAAAGGATTTTATCTTAAATTTGCTTTAGTTACCTTTCAATTCTGGCTATTGACTATTAGTCATTTACGTATATAATGAATAATGTCTTATATGTGTATGACCGTTAGTCATTTTTTATTAAGACAGATTTAATATCTATAATAAGGAGATGACATTATTGAAAAAATTCGGTAGATTTATTGCTGATAACAGAGTTCTTGTTTTAATTGTAGCAATTATACTTCTTATTCCTGCAGCATATGGAACAATTAAAACAAGAATAAATTACGACCTATTAACTTATTTGCCTCAAAATTTAGATTCAATGGTAGCACAAACAATTTTAGAGGATGATTATCACAACGCAGCAACTTCATATTTAATAATAGAAGACATGAGCGCAAACGACGTAACAAAAGTATCTGAAAAAGTATCTAAAATAGACGGAGTTGAAGAAGTCATAGGAATAAATGATTTCTTAGATCCTTCCATTCCAAAAGATATACTTCCAGATTCAATACAGGATGTATTTTATAGTGAAAATTCAACTATGCTTATGATCAAATTTAAAGGAAATGCAGCTTCTGAAGCAACGCAAGGTGCTATAGAAAATATAAGAAAAGTAATGAATAAGCAGAGCTTTTTAAGTGGTGCTTCCGCAATAGTAAAAGATACTAAAGACTTAACTGATAAAGAAACTCCATTTTATGTTTTAATTGCAGTTGTCTTAGCTACTATAGTTCTTATGCTTACAATGGAATCCACTCTTGTTCCAATAATATTTCTACTCGGAATAGGATTTGGTATTATTTACAACTTAGGCACTAATATATTCTTTGGCGAAATATCCTATGTAACAAAAGCATTAGCCGCTGTACTTCAGCTTGGTGTAACCATGGATTATTCCATATTTTTAATGCATAGATATGACGAAGAAAAATCAAACCATGCTGATAAAAATGAAGCTATGGCAGAAGCTATAAAAAATACCATAGTATCTATTTCAGGAAGTTCTTTAACTACTATAGCAGGTTTCTTAGCACTTGTAGTTATGGAGTTAACTCTTGGTAAAGATATCGGATATGTAATGGCTAAAGGGGTACTCCTTGGAGTATTATCTACTATAACAATTCTTCCTGCACTATTACTATTCTTTGATAAACCAATACATCGATTTAAACACAAAACTATTTTACCTAGTTTTAAGAAAACAGCTTCTGTAGTAACTAGAAAATATAAATTATTTATATTTATAGCTGTTATAGCTTTTATACCAGCACTTTATGGGCAACTTAATGCAGGTGTTTATTATAATTTAGATGATTCACTACCATCTGATTTACCATCAATGGAAGCAACTAATAAATTAAAAGATGAATATAACATGACCACAACTCATTTTATATTGTTTAAAGACACAGTTCCTAATTATGAAGCCAAAGAAATGGCTGATAAAATTGAAAATTTGGATGGAATAGAAAGTGTTTTATCTTATGACCAAATAGTAGGTCCATCTATCCCAGAAGATTTCATCCCAGATGACATATTAAAGACTTTTAAAAGTGGAGGCTATAATTTAATAATAGCTAATTCAAAATACAAAGCAGCTAGAGATGAAGAAAACATTCAAATAGATAAGCTTACTTCTATTGTTAAAAGCTACGATCAAGATGCTTATATAGGTGGCGAAGGTCCTTTAACAAAAGATTTAATAAATATTGCAGACTCTGACTTTAAACGAGTAAGTTATGTATCAATAGCTGCTATATTCACTATAATACTAATTGTATTTCAATCATTTACAATACCAATATTCCTAGTTTTAGCAATCGAACTTGCAATATACATCAATCTTGGAATACCATTTTACACAGGAACCACTATTCCTTTTATAGCTTCTATAGTTATTGGTACTATTCAGCTTGGTTCTACTGTTGATTATGCTATTTTGATGACTAACAGATTTAGAGAAGAAATAAGAAATGGATATGATAAATTCGAAGCTATGGAAACAGCTGTTTCAGGTAGTGCAAAATCAATTGTAACAAGTGCTTTAACTTTCTTTGCAGCAACTTTTGGTGTAGGCTTAATATCTCAAATTGATGTTATTAAAAGTTTATGCGTATTAATGGCAAGAGGTGCTTTAATCAGTATGGGAGTTATTGTTTTCATACTACCATCATTCCTACTTCTTAGTGAAGGTCTTATAAATAAAACAAGCCGAAATTGGAGAAGCAAACCAAAATTTGAAAAAATCAAAAAATTATCAGCATAGGAGATGTATGTAATGAATAAAAAAATAAATAAATTTATAAGTTCAATAACTGCGGCTTCATTAGTATTTTCAATTACTATAACCGCAAATGCTAATGTATTAAAAGATGAAACTATCTATGTAAACCTAGATAATAGAGGTAATGTAACTGAACAGACAGTAAGCAGTTGGCTTCATAGTGACGAAACATCTGGAGAAATAAAAGATAAATCAAATTTATCCGATATAATAAATATCAAAGGTGATGAAGTTCCTGTAATTGATGGAGACAATATAACTTGGACAACTGATAGTCCTGATATATATTACAAAGGAGCAACTGATAAAAAGCTACCAATATCAACAGAAGTAAGTTATAAACTAGATGGTAAATCAATTGAGCCTTCTGAACTTGCTGGTAAATCTGGCGAAGTTGAAATATCAGTTAAATTAACAAATAACCTTTCTGTAACTAAAGAAATTTCAGGTGAAACTAGAACTATTTATACTCCTTTTACTACAATAGTTGCACTAGACCTTCCAATTGATAGTTTCAAAAATGTTGAAATTAATTCTGGAAAACTTATATCAGATGGAAATAACCAAGTAGTCACTTTTGTAACTGTTCCAGGTCTTATGGAAAGTTTAGATCTAGACCAAGACATAAAAGATGAATATCTTGATTTAGATATGCCAGATACTTTAACAATAAAAGCTGATGTAGAAAATTTCGAATTAGGTTCTATTGTTATAACAGGAACTCCTGATATTCCAAATTTAGACGAAATAGATTCTGCATCTACTATAGAAGAATTACAATCTAGCATGAATGATTTAAAAGATGCTTCAACAAAACTTAAAGATGCTACTGTACAATTAGCAGATGGTGCTACTGAATTAAATGAAAATATGGCTTCTTTAAACACAGGTTTAGCTGCTTTATATAGTGGTTCAACAGATTTAAAAAATGGAACTTCTGATTTACAAAGTGGATTAACAGCAGCAAACGCTGGTTCAGATACATTAGCCGCTGGCATGGAAACTATTGAAACTAAAACTAACTATGTGGCTGAAAGTATAGGTGCTTTAAAAGCTGGGATAGATCAAGCTAATACTGGTGCTTTGAAAGTAAAAGCGGGTCAAGATCAACTTACAGCTGGTCTTTCTGATACTACTGGTATAGATAAATTAATAGCTGGTAAAGAAGCAGAACTAGTTGGTATAAATGCATTACTTGCTGGTGTAACAAACTTGCAATCAGCATTAAGTGCTATAGATTCCATTAGCTTTTTATCTCCACTTGTTACTTTAACTACTTTATCTGATGGATTAACTGGAATAAATGATGGTTTAGTTGAATTACAAACATCTTCCAATCAATTAATAGCCGGTTTAGAACAAACTAAAACTGGAATGTTAACTGCTTCTGCTACTTCCAAAGCATTAAGCGATGGACTTCAAGAAGTTATCGATGGTCAAACTAAACTTTCTGAAAATGCTGCACTTCTTCAAGCTGGTACTAATCAATTAGTTGCTGAAGGTATAACCCCTGCTAAAGAAGGTGCTGCTGATTTAGCTGCTGGTCTTGATACAGCATCTGCAGGTAGCAAAGCTTTAACAGATGGCGCTGCAACACTAAATAGTGGTTTAGCCACTGCTGCAGATGGTTCAAGCCAATTAGCTGACGGTTCAAATCAATTAGCTGATGGTTCAGTTGAATTAAAAGATGGAATGAGCGAATTTGACAAAGATGGAATTGAAGAATTAAATTCTAAAGTTACAACAGGAATTGATGATGTTCAAGAACTAATAGATACAAAAGATGCCATAGTTGATTTAGCTGAAAATTATGAAAGCTTCTCTGGCAAAACAGATTCAATGGAATCTAGCACAAAATTTGTAATGAAGACAGAAGCCATCTCAATTCAAGAAGTTGAAACAGATGATACTGTAACAAAAACTGAAGAAAAAACAGGTTTCTGGAATTGGATTAAAGGATTATTTGACTAATATAAATATGAAGAGAAAAAGCCAGCTTAACAGCTGGCTTTTTACTATTTATATATATACGACTTGTGCTTAACTTTCTCCTATCTGCCATAGGAATACCATCTATAGCTTGTTTAAAACCATTTTTCCTATAGAATTGAGATATTATAAACACATTTATTAAGTACGTTCTAATTTACTATAAATAGCTTCGCACATATATATTTTTAAAAAGTTAATTTTTGCTAATATAAAATTAAAAAGCCAGCTTCTATTAAGCTGGCTTTTTAAGGGGAAAGTCTATATTTAAATTTAGATTATTTCTTTTTTCTTGTAGCGAAATCTATAAATACTGCAAGCATTAAAATAAGCCCTTTAACTACATACTGCCAAGTTGTTGAAGCATTAAGTAAGCTCATTCCATTATTTATAGTAGACATAATAAGTGCTCCAATCATAGCACCAATAATAGTTCCTTCTCCACCTAATGTACTAGCACCACCTATATAGCAAGCTGCTATAGCATCCATTTCAAGAAGATTTCCAGCTGAAGCTGTTGCTGAATCTAATCTTGCAGTGAAAACCAAACCAGATACTGCTGATAAAACACCGATTATAATAAATACTAACATAGTTGTTCTTTTTATATTTATACCAGATAATCTAGCCGCTTCTTTATTTCCACCTATTGCATATACATATCTACCAAAAGATGTTTTATTGGTAATAAATACAAATAATAAAACTAAACCTATAACTATCAATATTGAATATGGTATTCCCATGTATAATATTGTTATTAAGAAAAATAAAGCTATTATAACAGATACGGCTATTGTTTTTGCAAAATAAACACCTGCTGGTTCAATCTCAAATCCATAAGTTTGTCTAGATTTTCTACTTTTTGATTGAAAAAATACATAAGCTACAATAGCAATAACCGCAACTAATATAGATGTATAATTAACTGAAGAATTAGGAACAAAACTTGGTAAATATCCTTGACCTATAGCTGTAAAACTGTCATGAAGAGGTGCAATAGTTTGCCCTTTAGTAACTCCTATAACTAATCCTCTAAATAAAAGCCAACCACCTAAGGTAACAACAAATCCTGGTAATCCACCATAAGCTACCCAAGCACCTTGCCAAGCACCAGCTAAAAATCCAACTAATAAAGTAACTATAATAACTGGAACAGTAGGCCATCCATAATTAACTTGTAGCATTGCTGCTATAGCCCCTGTGAATCCACATATAGATCCAACAGATAAATCTATATGTCCAATTACTATAACAAGAAGCATACCACAAGCTACTATAGCAACATATGCAGTTTGAAGCAACAAATTAGATAAATTTCTAGATGTAAAAAATATTCCACGAGTTAATACTGTAAATAATAATCCAATAAATATTAAAGCTATAAACATTGTATAATTTTTCATATTAACTTTTAAACTTTTTCTTATAGACTCTAAACTTGACTCTTTCTTTTCCACATTTTTATTTTCAACTTTTATTTCTGACATATTACCTACCTCCTGTAGCATAAAACATAACTTTTTCTTGAGTTGCATCTTTATATTCAAGTTCTCCAGTAAATTTACCTTGATTCATTACGATTATCCTATCACTCATTCCCATTATTTCTGGAAGCTCGGAAGATATCATTATTATGGCAACACCCTGGTCAACCAAATCATTCATTATATTATATATTTCACATTTAGCTCCTACGTCTATTCCTCTTGTTGGTTCATCTAAAATAAGGACTTTAGGTTTTGTCATTAACCATTTTGCAACAGCTACCTTTTGCTGATTACCACCGCTTAGATTTCCCACCTTCTGTTCTATAGACGGTGTTTTTATATTCATTTCTTTTCTATATTTATTGACTATTTTAATTTCTTCATTTCCATTTATTTTATTTAATTTAGATATACTCTTAAGACTAGCTAACGATATATTACTTCTTATATCCATCTTTAGCACAAGTCCCTTGCCTTTTCTATCTTCAGAGCAATAACTAATTCCTTTCATTATTGCTTCTCTTGGTGCCTTTACGTCAACTTTATTACCATCAATATACATTTCACCAGATTTTTTTATTCCATATGCCCCTATAAGGCTCATAACAAACTCAGTCCTACCAGCACCCATAAGTCCTGCTATACCAAGGATTTCTCCCTTTTTTGCTTTGAATGAAACATTGTCTATCATTACTTTGTCTGTTAACTCAGGTCTATTTATCGTCCAATTTTTTATCTCTAAAACCGTTTCTCCAGCTTTATGTTCTTTTCTTGGAAATCTTTGAGTAAGCTTTCTTCCAACCATATATGATATTATATCGTCTTCTGTTAATCTTTCATCTGAATGCATATCTTTTGTAGTTATTGTCTGTCCATCTCTTACAATAGTTACTGTATCTGAAATTTCCGTTATTTCACTTAATTTATGAGATATATATATACAAGTAACTCCTTTATTTTTAAGTTCTTTTATAATACTTAATAAATTATTTGTATCAGTTTCATTTAATGCAGCAGTTGGTTCATCTAAAATAAGTATGTCTACATTTTTTGATAAAACTTTAGCAATTTCTACAAGTTGCTGTTTTCCTATTCCTAGTTCAATAATCTTTGTATTTGGATTATCAAATAGCTTAACTTCCTTAAGTGCTTTACTTGCTTCTTTATATGTCTTATTCCAATCAATAACTCCATGCTTCTTAAACTCATTGCCCATATATATATTCTCAGCTAAACTAAGAAGTTTAATTAATTCAAGTTCTTGATATATTATTCCAATTCCAACTTTTTCACTATCTTTTATAGTTTGAAAGTTTTGTTTTTCACCTTTAACTAAAATTTCTCCATCATAACTGTCAGCACCATAAACACCACTTAATATTTTCATCAAAGTAGATTTACCTGCTCCATTTTCTCCAACCAAGGCATGTATTTCACCTTTTTTTACCTTTAAATTTACATTATCTAAAGCCTTAACTCCTGGAAATTCTTTTGTAATATTTCTCATTTCTAAAATATATTCTTCCAAAGTATTAGTCCCCCCTTAAAAGGTAATAGGGGGATAGCCTACGCTATCCCACACTTATTAACTATTTAGCATAAACGTCATCATGTTTCATATATCCACTATCTATTAAATTAGCGTCAATATTGTCTTTATCAACAACAATTGGTGTTAATAGATCTGATGGTACATCCATTGTTGAATTATTAGTTACTCCATTTGTAGAAACTTCTTCACCCTTAGCCATTTTTATAGCATCTGCTATTGCTGCTTTTCCAAGTTCTCTTGTATCTTTAAATATAGTCATGCTTTGAGTTCCCTCAACTATTCTTTGTGCTGCTGTTAATTCTGAATCTTGTCCTGTTACAGGTATTTTTCCGTCTAATCCTTGTGCTGCTAAAGCTGATATTGCTGCACCTGCTGTTCCATCATTAGGAGCTAAAATAGCTTGAACATCATTGTCGTTAGCAGTTAAAGCATTTTCAACTATTTTCAATGCATTGTTTGGTTCCCAGTTATCAACAGCTAAATCTGTAACTACTTTAATATCTCCACTATCTACTAAAGGTTGTATGAATTTCATAGCACCTTTTTTAAATAATGTAGCATTATTATCAGTTGGCGCTCCTGCCATAACTATATAGTTTCCTTTTGGAACTAATTTAGTTATGTATTCTCCTTGAAGTTCTCCAACTTTTTCATTATCAAATGAAAGATATAAATCTACGTCAGTATTCATTATAAGTCTGTCATAAGATATAACCTTTATTCCTGCATCGTGAGCTTTCTTTACACTAGCTGCTGCTGCTGCGCCATCTACTGGAGCTAATATCAAAACGTCAATATTTTGAGATAATAAATTTTCAACTTGTGAAGCTTGCATAGCTGTGTCAGTATCTGAAACCTGAACTAATAATTCTACGCCAGCATCTTTAGCTGCAGTTTCCATAGCTTCTTTGTCTCTAACCCATCTTTCTTCTCTTTGTGTTGGTAGTGATAAACCGATTACAATCTTTCCATCATCTGCTCCATCTTTCCCATCATTTGTTGTAGTACTTCCACAACCTGCCAAAACTGATGCCACCATAGCACCTGTTAGTAAACCAGCTAGTAATTTTGATTTTTTAATCATTTTTGTATCCCCCCGATAAAATATTTTGTAAACGTTATGTTTACATGATACAACTGATTTCAAAAACAATCTCTAGAATAAATACCTATTTATCTGTACTTTATTTACATAATTAATTTATATAAAATTAGACATAGCATTTTATTGACATTAAAAAAAAGATGGATTACTCCATCTTTCTAATCTTTATTCTCCTCTGGCCACTCTGCTTTAGGAACATTCATATATATTTGGTCTATTCTATGAAAATTATCATCTACTATTACATCTAGCATATTATCCTTATAAACTGGTATAGGTTCTTCAATTTGAAATGGAATATAGTATTTACCATCATATATTTCACTATTAGCTAAAAACTTTTCTCCCTTTGCCATATTAACTGCAATATCCGCAGCTTCTTGGGCTAATACCTTTATTGGTTTGTATATAGTCATAAGTTGAAATCCTTCTACTATTCTCTGGCACGCTGCAAGTTCAGCATCTTGTCCAACTACAAATACTTCACCTGCTAGTCTTCTTTCTGATAACGCTTGTATAGCAGCTTCAGCAAGTCTATCGTCTCCCCCTATTATGCCATCAATTTCATTTCCTTGTTTTAACGCCTCGTCTATTACATTGTATGCATCTTCTTCTCTCCAACCTTCAGCCCAAACTTCATTTAATATTTTAATATCTCCATTTTCTATATAAGAATTTAATATATTATATATTCCTTCATTTACCATATGAGTATTGTAATCTTCTTTAGCTCCATTTATTATAATATATTTTCCTTTAGGTTTTTTTTCTACTAATGAATTTGCCATAATCTCTCCTACTTTTTCATTATCAAAAGAAATATACAAATCAACATTAGAATTTTTAATTAACCTATCATAACTTATTACCTTTATTCCTTTTTTTCTAGCACTTTCAACTACATTGGTCAATGCTTCCCCATCATGAGGGACTATAACTAGAACATCTACATTTTTATCTATTAAATATTTTATCTGACTTATTTGCTCATCTGTATCTTTATTAGCATTTTGAACTATTACATCTGCACCTAATTCCTTAGCCCTTGAAACAAATAAATCTCTATCAAGCTCCCATCTTTCGATTACTAAAGAATCCAATGATAACCCAATTAGTATATCATTATTATCTTTATCCTTTGTTTTCCCATAAAACTTAAAACCTAAAACAGCAAAAGTAATTAGTATAATAGTCAATAAAATAATGCTAAGCTTTTTCATCGTTCCCCCTACCTTTTATTAAAAATATTTTTAATATATTCAGTAGGCGTTATATTTTCTGATTTTTTAAATAGCCTACTAAAATAATTTGGATCTTGATAACCAACTTCAAAGCATATCTCTTTTATAGTCATTTTATCTAATTTCATTAATTTTTTAGCCTTATCTATCCTTGTCCTTGTAATATAATCAATAAAATTTTCACCAGTTTCATCCTTAAATAATCTACTAAAATAATGAGGACTTAAAGACACATCCTTTGCTACATCTTCTAAGCTTATCTCTTCCTTGTATTTTTTATCTATATAAACTTTAGCCATTTTTATAAGGTCATTTATTTGTTCTTGTTCTACATGCTTAAGCGCTTTTGTTATTGACATTATTCTTTCTAAATAATAATGTTTTATTTCTATATAATCTTTTGTCTTTATTATATCTAATAGATAATTACCATAATAACTTTCATCTAATCCTTTTTCAAATGCTCTACTATGCAACAAAAAAGATACTTCTAAAAATTTTCCTTTGCCTTCCTGAAAATTATCATAATATTTTTTTAAAATGTAATCGTACACTTTTTTAAAATAATAAATAGATTCTTCACTTTCACCATTTAAACATTTTTCTATCATTTCACTTTCTTCAAATTGAGGATATTTATCATAGTTTTTTTCATTAATTAAAAGATCCTTAATATGAAATATTTTTTTATTTTTCACATCATGTAATGCGTTTAAAGCTTCACTATAAGATATAGATACATTATTTAATGACTTATAACTTCCTATCCCTATTTTTAGCAGTAAATCTGGATATAGTTTGCTATATTTATTTATTATATGCTCACAAAATCTTAGCGATTCTATTCTATTAGTATACTCATCTTTTATTTCTGATGGGATAAATACAACTACTCTATTTAGCATCAATGGTCCAACTAAACATTTTTTACTAAATTTAAGTTGTTCTCTAAATTTAATATAAAAATCCTTATCCAAAACACTCAAATAATTTTCCTCATCTTTTCCTTTAAATTCAACTATTAAAATATAGCCTCCTTCTGCTCTAAGGTTTAATATATCTCTATACTTAATCATTTTAGTGTTATAATCTTCACCTAATAAAATAGAATAAATAAAACCATGTTCTAAAAAGGGAATTGCTTTCTCATATCTTTCAATATTCTCTAATTCTTTGTTTTTTTTATTTCTATCCTTTTCGATAGTTAGTATTAATTTTTTTATAGAACTTATCAATATATCTTTATTAAATGGTTTTAATATATATTCAGATACGCCTAATTTAACAGCTTCTTTTGCAAAATCGAATTGTTCATACGCCGATATTACTATAAAATATGTGCTTGGATATCTTTCTTTTATTTCTTTAATCGCATCTATTCCGTTTATTCCAGGCATTTTTATATCCATTAATATAAAATCTGGTCTAAATATATCTGACTTCTCAATAGCCTCTCTGCCTGATCTAGCAAATTCAACTTGAATATTATCAAAATTTTTCTTTATTATATAACCAACAGAATCTACCACTATTTTTTCATCATCTGCTACAAGCAACTTGTACAATAAAATCTCCCCCCTAAATATTACTTGGCATAGTTAATTTAATCTTTGTACCCTTACCAACCTCAGATTCAATAGAAAATACATCTTGCCTTTCAAAATAAAGTCTTAACCTGAAAATAACATTATTTAATCCTATTCCTGTAGTATGACCTATCTTATGCTTTGATTTATTTAATTCCTGACTATTTTCAAATATCTTATCTATAGTTTCTTTATCAATCCCTGCACCATTATCCTCAACTATTACTTCTATATTTTCCTCATAAGCTTTAACAGATAATTTTATTATTCCTCCATCTTCACTATCTCCTAATCCATGAATACATGAATTTTCAATAATTGGCTGCATAATAAGAACTGGCATTTTAAAATCCAATGCATTTTCATCTATATCAAAATTAAATTTTATTAAATCACCAAAACGTGCTTCTAATAAATAAACATAAGTCTTCAAGTTTTCGATTTCATCTTTTAAAGAAACAGGCTCCTCCATATTTTTTAGGTTGTACCTAAATAAGTCTGACATTTTTTCTAAAAACTCACCCGTTCTATCTGCATCTTCCATCATAGCAATTTGAACTCCAGCATTTAAAGTATTAAATAAAAAATGAGGATTTATCTGCGATTGAAGAGCCTTTATTTGCGCATTCTTTAAAAGATTCTTCATTTTTAAATTTTGCATTTTTTCATCCATAAATTTATCTTTTATATCTGCCTGATTATGTAATTCCTCAATATATTCTTTAATATTATTTTTCATTTTATTAAAAGTTTCTGCCATTATTTTAGTTTCATCATTAGATATTACTTCAACATCTTGAACTTCAAAATCACCTTGTGATATCTTCTCTGCTGCATTTGCAAGGCTTACCACTGGAACTGATATTTTTTTTGTAAACCATAGTATTATTACTATATTTAATAAAAACGTTATTCCTATAATCACTATATTTAATATTTCCAAAGTCCTTAAACTAGTTGAAATATAAAAATACTTATTAGTATTATCCTCAAATTGAGTCAAATTTAATTTATCAATATAATAATTTATATACTCTATTATTTCTTTAGAATTATTATATCTTAAATTATATTCTGTTACATCCCTTCCTCTTTTAGCCGTTATCGCTCTATCTGTTTCAGATATATATCCATTTGCCATATTAAATATATCTTCTAGCATTAAATCACTACGATTATATGATTTAGGTATTTTTGAATTATTTATATACTCCTTCAAATTTTCACTGTCCCGTATGTACTCATCTAAACTATCAGAATTTTTTGTAGTAAGATAGCTTAACAATTCACCATCAATCTTATCTATATACTCTGAAACATAAGATAGCTCTCTATTATTAATAAACATATAATCTAATTTATCAATAAAATGTTTTGTATTATAAAGCGTATATCCACTTATTATTAGCATTATAAAAATTAACATCAAAGAATATATCATTAGCCTTTTCCTAATGGTACTTATCCGTTTAACTAAGAAGTTTTTTACTTTTAGCAATTTATTAATTACCTCCTAGTTCAGTATTTTTAATATATTCTTTTAAATTTTCTTTAGTTACAACCTGTAATTCCGTTTGTACGTAAGAAGAAGTTCTACCCATTGTTTTAAGTTCAAATAAAGAATTTATACTATTTATCCCTAAATTCAAAGTATCTGGCACAACCGTTCCATATATAACACCTTTATCTAAATAATCAATTATTTCATCTGAGCTATCATATCCAACAATACCAATATTTCCTACATGATTAAAATCTACTACATATTGAGCTGCTCCTATAGTATCTAATGAACTTGTACAAACAATAACATTAACATCCCGATAATTGCTTATTATATCTTGTACTGCTTCCTGTGCATCTAATACTCCAGTATCAGATATTACTGTTGCTACAATTTCTATATTGTCATATTTATTAATAGCATCCTTGAATCCATCCATATATGTACCATTATCATTTATGTCATTATCATCATTTTCTAATACCATTCCCACTTTTGCGCCCTGCATAGAACATTTAGCAACTAATTCTCCTTGCTTTTCTCCTATGTCATATTTATTTATTCCTACATATGCACTTCTTCTACTTTGAGACGCATCTGAATTAATAGTTATAACCGGTATCCCCTTTTGAAAAGCAGCATCTATCAACTCTACATAATCCACAGTATCATAAGCAAAAGTAATAATTCCATCAACATTAGATTTAATAGCTATATCCATAAGCTTAAGTGCATTTTCATACTCATCATTTTCATCAGGATAGTTTATTTCAATTGCTACATTTAAAGTGCTAGCCATACTCTCAATTCCATTTCTAATTCCATCCCAATATGGTTCATTATAATTTTTCAATATAGCATAAAAATGATATTGGGGTTCAATATTTAAATTCACATCTGATATAGTGTCTTTATTTAAATATTTATCAACTTTTCTAGAATAAAACAAAGATAAACTAACAATAACCAATAACATAATGGTAAATATTATTATTGATATTTTATATTTTTTATTCATATCAATCTTCCTTTATGTAAGAATATTTTATAACGTTTACACATTTATTATATATTTATTTTCTACAATGTTCAATCTATCCATTAATTCGAAAAAAAAAAGCAATAAAATTATTGCTTTTTCATTTATTCTATAATAATTATTCTTTTACTCCATATTTTAAACATAGATTATCCATAAGACATTTTTGTTCTATTATAATATCTATGAATTCTTTGTGTTTTCTATCTAAATTAATATTTATAGGCTTTCTATCTACAAATTCCAAAAATAATCTCCCATTGTCATTTTCCTTAAGCTCTTTAAAAGAACAAATAAAAATAGATTTAAAACCAACTGTTATGTATTTATCGCCAATAACTAATTTTGATTTCAACATTTTGTTTATTATATCAAAAGCTAAAAGTAAAACTACAATACTCATATAAATGGATCCAGTTAATAATGAAACAATTTCAAATAAAACAAGTGAAACCATAGGAAGTAAATTCTTTTTTTCTGTTTTTTCATTATTATATAGTACACCATTATCCATTTTTTTTATATAACCAATATATAAATAAAATAATATTACTACTAATGTTGTAGCTACAAAAACAGTATTTGTAAAAATAAATGTTGTTTTATAAAGTAAATTTCCCTGAGTATTACTATATAATAATATAAAAACTAAAAATGATACTGCCAAAACTGTAGCAAAAATTGCAATTAAACTTGTCCTATATTTTTTTATATCTTTATCCATAAATGCCTCCTAATTTGTATCTAAATCTAATTTTATATATAAAACTACAAGAAGTAAATAGGTTTTTTTTTTAAATTCGTCTTTAAACGATTACAAATTAAAAAAAATTTTTATTTACTTTTTTATTAGATTATAATACAGTTAAAGAGTAAATATTGTCTAAATAGATAGAAATTAATAATTATATGTATAATTACAGGAGGATTATTTTGAATATACCTAAAAAAGAGCTGGGAATCTTAAATTCATTAAAAATGGGGGTAATACCAAGGGAAAATTTATTAGACTTTATGATTAATAAAGATTACTACTTAGAAGAAATAAATAGATGTATTAATCTAACTAAAGAAAATCTATCTGTGGCAAAAATGGTACTTGGTGATTATGGTACTGGAAAATCATTTCTATTGAATATAATAAAAGAAAAAGCACTTAAAGAAAATATGGTTGTAGCTTCTATTCAAATAAATGAATCCTTTAAATTTAATAATTTATCCGATTTATATTATGAAATTATGCATTCCTTATCCATATCCTTTAACGATAAAGAAAAATTTGGCTTTGAAAGTATTTTTGATATATGGGTAAAAAAATTAAAATCTTCAGAAAATAAATCAGATGTAACGAATGAAATAAACTATGTTATAGCAAGTTTAAATAGCTATAATAGTTCCTATGCAAGAGCTTTTTTATCTTATATAAAAGCTCGAATTCATAACGATAATGAACTAGCTTATGCATCTTCTTCTTGGATTAAAGGGGAAAAAAACATACCCTACTCAATTAAATCAAAATTTGAAATAAAAGGAGATATTGATAATTCAAATTCAGTTAATATGCTAAAAGCATTTTGTAAACTTGTTAATTTGATAGGTTATAGCGGAGTTGTAATTCTAGTTGATGAATTAGATACTTTATTAAACATTAGATCTGATTTAAGAAAATCTGCCTATGAAAACATTAGATTTTTAATAGATAATTTAGGTAATGGAAATTTAGAAAATTCATTATTTGTATTTTCTGCTTCAGAAAAACTCTTAGATGACCCTGACAAAGGGATAAAAACTTACAAACCATTATATCAAAGATTAGGAAATGCTATAGATAAGAAAAGTTCTTCCTTATTAGATAAAAGGCAAGTTATATTAAGATTAAAAGATATTAATGATGATGATATAAGTTTACTTTCATCTAAGATAATAGATATACATAAAACGGCCTACAACTGGTCCCCTAAAATATCCTATAATTCAATAAATTCTTGGACTTTAGTATCTTTAAAAAAAGAAGATAAAAATTTATCTTCTATTAATACTCGGGAATACATAATAAAACTAATTGAAATTTTAGATATAATGGAGCAAAATCCTAACAATAGTATATTTAACAAAGAACTGGATACTCAAATTAAAAATGGTTCTAAAATATTTATTAGTAGATCCAATAAATAAGAAGGGAAAAATCCCCTTCTTATTTTTGAAAACTAGCACAATCTGTGCATTCTACTGAATCTGCACTTCCACCATGTTTTGTTACTTGGATATGTTCTAATGTACAATAGTTTTCTCCTTGTGCATGATACTTACATTCACCAACATTACACCCTATACTATCGTTATGTCCATTGTGCATACAACTATTTCCATGATTATTACCCACATTTTCACCACCTTGTATTTTACTACAAAGCTATTATGTGCAAATAAATAGATTTTATCCTAATATTCTTCATTTCCGCAAACTCTCCTCTAATTTTTTTATTCTTATAAATAAAAGAATTTTTTATTTTTCTAGTAATATATTTATAAAAGAATAATAATTGGAGTTTATAATATGAATGATATTTCATTAAATGAAAATTTAAAAAAATCTAAAGAAAAAATTATATTTTATAAATACATGTATTTATCCAGTTTTTCTCCCTATTTTAGTCAAATATATTTAAATAATATTATTTTTGAACTAAATAATTTAGAAAACCTTTTAGACAATCTCCCCGGTAGATATGAGAACTCTAAAGAAAATAGACAAGATAAATTTTTTACTATAGAAGAACTTCAACTTTATGACGGAATAAATTCTAATAAAGCCTATATAGCAATTGATGGAATAGTTTATGATGTAACAGATCTAGCCTCTTTTGCTGGAGGAACTCATTTTGGATATAAAGCTGGCAATGATTTTACTAAAGAATTTAGTAAATGCCATAGTGACAAAAGCGTTTTATCTAACGCTACTAAAGTTGGTTTATTAAAATAATATTATATTGGTAGGTGATTGTAATAGATACTAAAAATACTATCACAGAAAAATTTATAAATGATGCTAAATATACAATATTGGATGATGAAGATAAAAAACTTTATGGAATATGGCTTGAAGTCTCAGGTTGTTCTGGAAATATTATTTCATTTTTAAATGGAGAACATCCAGGGCTTATTTATACTCTGAAAAATCTTATGACTTTAACTTTTAGCAATAGTCTTATGGCATCTGAAGGTGAAAAAGCATATGAAATATTTCTTGATACTTTAAATAAAGATTTTGTTTTATTTGTAGATGGTGCTGTATCCACAAAAGAAAATGGTTATTACAATATCATAGCAAATTATAAAGGAAAAAAAATAACCGGACTAGAAGCTATAAAATTAGCAGGAGAAAAAGCTAAATATGTTATAGCAGTTGGTACTTGTGCATCCTATGGTGGTGTTTCTGCTGCTTTTCCAAACCCTTCAGAAAGCAAGAGTGTATCAGATATATTAAATAGAGATGTAATAAACTTACCCGGTTGCCCTTGTCATCCAGACTGGGTAGTAGGTACCCTGGCTTATATTACCAAATATGGAATGCCCTATTTAGATGAAGAACAAAGACCTGTTATGTATTATAGCTCTACCATCCATGACAATTGCACAAGAAGAGGTTATTTCGAGAAAAAAATATTTGCCAATAAATTAGGAGAAGATGGATGCATGTTTAAGCTTGGATGTAGAGGCCCAGTTACAAAATCAGATTGTCCAAGAAGAAAATGGAATGGTTATGTAAATTGGCCTATTGAAGATAATAGTCCTTGCATAGGATGTGCTCAAAAATATTTCCCTGATAAAATGGAACCTTTTATTAAATATCGGGAGGATAAAAATGAGTAGAACTATAAATATAGACCCTATAACTAGAATAAGTGGTTTTTTAGAAATAGAAACAAAATTAAATGATAAAACTATTACTGACGTTAAAACTTCTGGTCTTTTATATAGAGGATTTGAAAAAATATTAGAAAACAGACCCCCTTTAGATGCTATATATTTAACTGAAAGAATATGTGGAATATGTTCTGCTGCTCATTCTATAGCATCAGCTCAAGCACTAGAGGATGCCTTTAATATAACACCTAGTTTAAATGATATATATATAAGAGATTTAATTCATGGTTTAGAATTTATTCAAAATCACATAAGACATTTTTATCTTTTTACAGTACCTAGTTATGTTAAAATTAAGAATATTAGTCCATTAGAGGAAGAAACTTATAAAGATTTTAGAATACCTGGAAATTTAGAAGATAAAATAACAAAACATTATGTAAATAGCATAGAAATTAGTAGACTTGCCCATGAAGCACAAGCTACTTTAGGAGGAAAAGCTCCCCACAATCATGGAGTATTTGTAGGTGGAGTAACTGTTAATATTGACAGTTACAAATTAGCTAAAATACAGTCTATTATAATCAAACTTAAGGAATTTACAAATATAATGCTGCGTGATGCTTTTATTATATCTAAATATTATAAAGATTATTATAAAAAAGGAAGCTCCTACGAGAATTACATGAGTTTCGGTTGTTTTGATAATTATAAAGACGAAGAAATAAGCTATGTGAAAAAATCAGTTATGATAGGATCTAAAAAATACCCTTTAGACCCATCTAAAATAAATGAAAATACATTATATGCTTATTATAAAGATAATAAAACTGAAAGTCCTGATTCTTTATATAAAGAAGATATAGATATATCAAAAGAAAATGCCTATTCATTTATTAAAGCTCCAAGATATGATAATCTTCCTATGGAGGTAGGTCCCCTTGCAAGACTAAAACTAAAAGGAGAATATAAAGGTGGTAATTCCTGCATGGATAGAATAATAGCTAGGGTAATTGAAACAAAACTTATTATAGATATACTAGATAATATATCAAAAAGAATAGAATTAGTTCCTAATAATCAAAGCAAATATGATATTCCACAGCAAGCCTATGGGAAAGGACTTATAGATACAACAAGAGGAGCCTTAGCTCATTATATAAAAATTGAAAATAAAAAAATAAAATTCTATCATTTAATAACACCAACAGGATGGAATTTATCACCTAAAGACAGTGCCGGACTATATGGTCCATTAGAAAAATCTTTATTAAATTTAAAATTATATGATGAAAGAAATCCAGTGGAAATAGGAAGAATAGCAAGGTCCTTTGACCCTTGTGTATCCTGTGCAACCCATGTAATAAGTAAATGTAATATAATGAATATAAAGGTGGTTTAATGTCTACAAAAGTTATATCTCTTGGAAATTACCTAATGAAAGATGATAAGATAGGTTTATTAATCGGAGAAAATTTAAAAATGGATTTAAATACATTAGATATTGAATTAATTCAAGGCGAAACAGATTTCTTATATTGTATATCTAGATTATGTGAAAATGACTTAATTTTTATATTAGACGCAATGATATCTGATAAAAATCTAGGAAACTTGTCCGTTATTAAATTAGATGATTATTATAAAATTAGTCCATATACTCAACATAGTCTAAATCTTATACAATTACTGCCCCTATATTTTAATAATATAAATGGTTATATTTTAGGTATAGAAGTTTGTGATATATCTTATAACTTAGACTTAAGTTATAAGATAAAAGAAAATTTAAATAGCATTTCAAAAAATGTATTAAAAGAAATTAAGAGTCTCCTATTTTATTAGAGGCTCTTCTTGTCTCTTAGTCTATTATATACTATAATGTATTTTATAAATCTAGATAAAATCTTCATCTTAGGAGCAAATCATGAAAAAAATCGGCATGAGAAATGCAAAAACTGGATTTTCAGTATTTATATGCGTTGCATTCTTCAAATTATTAAATATAGGCTATCCTTTTTACGCCTGCATAGCTGCTATTATTTGCATGCAAAATTCAGTTTCAGGTTCTTTCAAAGTTGGTAAAAATAGAATGATTGGCACATTTATAGGCGCAGTTATAGGCTTCCTTTGCGCTCTAATTAGTCCTGGAAATGCACTTCTATGTTTTGTTGGAATAGTTATTATTATATACATATGTACTTTATTAAACCTTAATAATTCCGTGGTAATAGGTTGTATAGTCTTTGTGGCCATAATGACTAATCTAAGAGACGTAACTCCCTTTACCTACAGTTATATGAGATTACTAGAAACATTTATAGGTATATCTATTACTGTAACTGTTAATTATTTTTTAAATCCTCCTAATATACTAAAAAACCTAGAGGAAAGTTCAAATAAAATTATTAATCATATCTCTTCCACAACTAAAGATTATTTACAGCTAAATAAAGATATAGACATAAATGAATTATCAAATGAAATATCAAATTTCGAAAAATATTTAAAAACTTATAAATCAGAAATAAGATACAATAAACATGATAAACAAATATTATCTGAACTAGAAACGTCTCTTGATTATTTCAAAAAAATTTCTCTTCATTTAAATATAATTTCATCATTAAAACACATTAAAAATGATACAGTTTTAGATTTCCACATATCCGAATTATTAATTATTTTGTCCTATTTTAATATCCAAATTGAATATACGAGGTGAAGTCATTGAAATCAATAATAAAGATAATAACTGCTATGATCATATGGGGAAGCATAGGGTTATTTGTAAAAAACATTTCACTTCCATCCATAGAAATCGCATTTTTAAGAGCTATTATTGCTAGCTTCTATTTAATTGTAGTTAAAATTCTTTTCTTTAAAGACAAGAGTAAAAAAATTCATAAAAATAGCAAAATGGACCTTATTCTTTTAATCATATCTGGCGTAATAATAGCATTTAATTGGCTTTTCCTTTTTCAATCATATAAATACACAAGTTTAGCCAACGCTACTTTAACTTATTATACAGCACCAGTTTTTGTTGTTTTATTATCTCCTATAGTTTTAAAAGAAAAACTAAGTTCAAAAAAAATCATTACTGTTATTATAGCCATGATTGGTCTTATACTTATTATTAGCGGTGGAAACTCCTCATCAAATGTAAATAATAACAATCTATTAGGATTTATTTACGGAATGTCTGCAGCAATACTTTATGCTTCAGTTATACTAATAAATAAAAAAATAATTAATTTTTCAGGCTTTGATAGAACTTTAATTCAATTATTAGTTAGTGGACTAGCTCTTTTACCTATAGTGTTGTATAGAAATGCTATCCATATTTCAAACCATACTTCATTGATTTTTATTTTGATTCTTGGTATAGTCCATACTGGTATTGCCTATTTTCTCTACTTCTCCTCTATAGAACATGTTAGTGTTCAAAAGGCTTCTTTGTTAAGCTATTTTGACCCTATATCCGCTGTTATATTTGGAACTGTGTTTTTAAGTGAACCTCTTGGATTCATTCAAATTATTGGTGGATGCCTAATACTATTTTCCACACTTATAAAAGACTAAAGTTCATCTTTCATTTCTAAAATATGTTTCCAGTATCTACTTGGCATATGGTTTTTCTGAAGTTTTTTATTTGTCCTTTCTTTTATAGCTATCGATTTAAAATATTCTTTCCATAAATTTTCATATGCTAAAACATCCTTGCTATTTAATAATTTTTCACTTTCTTTATTTTTAAGTTCTGTTATATACCAATAATCTTTATTATAAACTAAAGCTATTTCTCTTTTCATATCGTTAATAATAAAATTTTGGTCACTAAATCTATTAGTAAAATGTTCTGCGATTAAAGGCAATATATCATAATCCGGTTCGATAGCAGCATAATAAAATGAATTTTCAACAAATTTAAACCTTATAAATTCTAACATTCTTACAGATTCTCTTGAAACTTTATTTTTAAGTTCATGTATTTTTCTAACATCATCATTATGTAAATGCATGTCTACATCTTTACCTAATGTAAATCCTAATTTCACATATTTATAAATCAGATTATCACAATTTAAAGTTTCCGCTAAAAAGCAATAATATATATTTAGCATTGAATTTTTAGATATTTTTTTTATAATTGCTTGCTTTACTTTGTTAAATTTCACTAAATTTGTTTGTATATAGTTAGGAGAGTATAGAAAACTAGGTTTATATAATTTTCCCCGTACTATTTCATCTATCTCTTCCTTAGAATAATACGAATCATATATTGCAGTTAAAAGTCCTTCAAATGTACCATCATACACATAAATAATCATAATTTCTCCTTACTAAAAAAAGCTTATTTGCTGATATTTAGAATTTGGAAATTTTGAAATATCACTGTGCAATATAAGTTTATTTTTTATATAATCTTCTCTAAAAATAACATTTCCATAATATTTACCCTTGCAGGTAATAAAATATTGAGCTCGTTTTAATACTATATTTAGTTTTTTTAAATCATAATAATCTAGTGAATGTACTTTTCTAGCTTTTATGATTTTTTCGCAAGATTTAAGACCAATACCTGGGACTCTAAGGAGCATATTTAATGATGCCTTATTTATTTCTATTGGAAATAGATGAATATTTCTTAATGCCCAATCACATTTAGGGTCATAATCTTCATTTAAATTTGGGTTATCTTTAGATAATAGCTCATCTGCTTGATATCCATAAAATCTTAAAAGCCAATCCGCTTGATATAATCTATGTTCTCTTAAAAACGGAGGATTTTTAATCGCAGGGAGATTTTTATTATTAGATACCGGTACATAGGCTGAATAATACACCCTTTTCATCCTGAATTTATCATATAGATTCTGTGAAAGACTCATAATAGATAGATCAGAATCTTTTGTAGCTCCTATAATAAGCTGAGTTGATTGCCCCGCTGGAACAAAAGTTTGAGCATTTCTATATATCTTTTTATCTATTTTGTTTTGTTTTATATTATCACTAATAAAACTCATAGGCTTTATTATTTGATCTATATCCTTTTGAGGAGCTAAAAGTTTTAAGCTTTGTCTTGAAGGGAGCTCCATATTTACACTTAATCTATCGCCATAAATACCTGCTAGATTTATTAGTTTAGCATCTGCGCCAGGAATAGCTTTAAGGTGAATATAACCATTAAATTTATATTCCTCTCTTAGAATTTTAGCTGTCTCAACCAAAAGTTCCATTGTATAATTAGGATTTTTATAAACACTAGAACTTAAGAAAAGCCCTTCTATATAATTTCTTCTATAAAAATTCATTGTCAAATCTGCCACTTCTCTTGGTGTAAACCTAGCTCGTTCTATATCATTAGATATTCTATTTACGCAATATGCACAATCATAAATACAGTAATTAGTTAATAATATTTTTAAAAGGGATATGCACCTACCATCAGAAGAAAAACTATGACATAAACCAGCTGCATGAGAATTTCCTACTCCCCCTTGGGTATTTTTTCTATTTCCACCACTTGAAGAACATGAAACATCATATTTAGCTGCTGCTGAAAGTATTCTCAATTTCTCTTTTATTTCCATATCCATATCAATCTCTCCTAAAATGTTTGGTATAATACTATATTTAAATTATACCAAACATATGTTCTTTAGTAAAGAAAACTATTAATATTTGATAACCGTCCCCTTAATTGTTACCATCTTTATTTGATAACCGTCCCCTTAATTGTTATAATCATATTATGAAAGAATGTGATTTGTATTTACCAATAAAAAATTATCTTGTTGAAAATGAATATGTAGTTAAGGGTGAAGTTAAGAGCTGTGATATAGCCGCTATCCGAGGCGACGAATTAATAATAATAGAGCTTAAAAAAAGTTTGAATATGAATTTAATAATTCAAGGAACTCTAAGACAAAAGATTGCTGAATCCGTGTATATAGCAATTCCTCATCCTAAAGAAAGCATTAACTCAAAAAAATGGAAGGATATAATTTATTTATTAAAAAGATTAGAACTAGGACTTATAACCGTCCCTTTTATAGATGGACAACCTATGGAAGGAAGGATTAATATAATACTTCATCCAAAATTTAATGATAGAAGAAAAACTATAAATAGAAATAAGAAAAAGAAATTAGCTATAATAAAAGAAATTAATAACAGGAATATGGATACCAAAGGCGGTGTTACAAGAGTTAAAATATTAACTGCCTATAGAGAAACTTCAATTTATATAGCATGTTGCCTTCTCCATTATAATTCTTTATCTCCAAAACAATTAAAAGAGATAGGAACCGGTGATAAAACCTCATCTATATTAAATAAGAATTATTATAACTGGTTTGATAAAGTAGAAAGAGGAATTTACAAACTAAGTGAAACAGGAATTAACGAAATAGATAATTTCCCAGAAGTTACAAAGTATTATAATAATTTATTAAACAAAAATAAAACTCCCATAAAATAATGGGAGTTTATTTTTATATATTTACTTTTCTATATATCTTATTTTGCACTTAATTTTTCGTCTATAGCTTTAGCAGCATTCTTACCAGCACCCATAGCAAGTATTACAGTAGCCGCACCTGTAACTGCGTCTCCTCCTGCATATACCATTTCTCTAGTTGTAAGTCCTGTTTCTTCTTCTGCTACAAGGCATTTCCATTTATTTAAGTCTAATCCCTTAGTTGTCTTTGAAATAAGTGGATTAGGTGATGTTCCAAGAGACATTATTACAGTGTCTACATCCATAACAAACTCAGAATTTTCTATTTTAACTGGTCTTCTTCTTCCTGACGCATCAGGTTCTGTAAGTTCCATTTTAACGCATTTCATTCCACTAACCCATCCATTTTCATCTTCCATTA
>JBGUER010000010.1:1581-31938 GCA_041821285.1 Clostridiaceae bacterium | reverse complement strand
TCTAATTCTGGGTACATTTCTTTATTCCACCTAAAATCCCACATAAGTCTTTTTCCAAAAGGTGTTATTCTCTTTCCTTCCCAATCTTGAGCCCATATTCCATTAACTAAAACGCCTTTGTCTTGACATTTTTTTAATTTTTCTAATGCAATATCAGTTCCACCTTGAACCCCTATTATGGCACCATCGTATGTCCAATCTGGTAATTCTGACTGTCTTCCTAATAAATCTGTTAAGTTTTCTAATAAATTTATGAAATTATCTTCTCCTCCAAATACTATTTGTTTTGGAAAAGACCATATTTCAATCGTATGATAATTATCTTTTGAAAAATCGAAATCCATATATGAAGAGTCGTCTACATGACAAAAATATTTAGAAGAACTAACAAAAGTAGGTTCAGGATAAAATGTGGTATGATAATCTCCACCAGCTTTATCTACTAAATCAGCTACTATTTTAATTGGGTCTTTTTTATTTCTTCCAACACCTTGTTCTCTAACCCAAATAGGATAATTTTTGCCTTTCAAATCCAAATAAGAAAATTGTTCTCCTAATCCATATACATGTTCATTTTTGCAAGAAGGTATGTTAATATACACCCTATTAACATCTTTAGGCTGCTGAATAAATTCTATATTCAATCTTTCTTCTTCCTTAATTAAAACCTTTACATTGCCAAAAGTTGAGAATATAAACTCAACTTCATAACCTTTAGCTACTTCTTTTATTTTGAAATCTATTGGTTTTTCTTTTTTTAAAATTTTAGATTTTATTTTGAAGTTTCCTCTATACATACTAAAAGACCCTTCTCCCTTTCCAATTAAAAGAAAAGGATTATCTTTCTTGTGTTCAATTATTTTTTTGCCCTTATAATTTAAAACAAATCCATTTTCAACCTTAGTGAGTTCCATACTTCCTCCTAATATTAAATATATTATTTATTTTACATTCCACCTACATTATAAAAAAATTCTCTTAATGCAAGGGAAATAGAACCGATGTAATTACTCCTTTTGCTAAGCTGACTTAAAGATAAAAAATCGTCCATATTTTCTATACATACTATTTTTGAAAGAGTTTCTTTAAATTCATTTAAAAACATATCACTTTTAAATAAATCTCCATATAAAACTATACTTTTAGGATCATATACCAAAATGGTATTTCCTATTGTTAATGCTAGATATAAAATAGAATTACTAAGTATATTTTTTACTTCCCTATCACCCATTTCAGCTGCTTTTATTAAATGTTTAAATTCTATTTTCTCAATTTCTCCATCTATATTTTCATATAGAATAGGCGTATTCTCCTTTGAAAATATCTCTTTTACTTTTCTTAATAAAGCACTTTTTGAAGACACAGTCTCAAGACATCCTCTTTTACCACATCTACAAATTTCACCATTTAAATCTACTATGCTATGTCCAATTTCTGCAGATGAATTACTACTTCCATAATATAATTCACTATTTATAATAACCGCTGAACCAATACCAGGCCCATACTTAATAAACAGCATATTTGAATTTTCTTCTTCGTTTCTATAATCAATTTCTCCCACAGCTAAAGTCCTAACATTATTATCTACTACTACTTTCGTTCCTAATTCCTTTTCTAATATTTTCTTAATCTCTACTCTTTTATTCCAAAGACCATAAGCCCTTATACTTATTCCTTCTTTTTCATCTACAGGTCCTATTATCCCAACTCCAACACCTAATATATCCTGTTGAAGTATATTTTTCTTCCATAATACGTTCATGCATTCTTTAGATACATTTTTCAAAAGTTCTTCAGGAGATATATCTTTATCTGTAGTAATTTTTTCACTTATCACTACATCTCCTTTAAGATTGGACACTCCAATATTTATAGAATTAGCTTCTATATTTATTCCTATAACGTGTTTATAATTATAATTTATATCTATCAATACTTTCTTTCGTCCCGATCTTTTATCCTTTTCCTCTAATTGTCCTATTTCTTCTATTATTCCTTCGCTTACCATTTCACTTACTAAAATAGTTATAGCAGCTGGTGTTAATCCTAAAGTATTTGCTATATCTAACCTTGAGCAAGCTCCATTTCTTTTTAAAATATTCAAAATAGATGACCTATTTTGAATTTTTAAAGTCGTCATATTCCCGCCAATATTTCCTGCCATAATAATTCATCATCCTTATCTGAAATTGTAATTAATTAATAATTTTAATAATCATAATATAAATTTATTATATCACTAAACAGGTAAATTACATAGTATTTTAAATATTTTTATGTTTTTTGTAAAATACTTATACTTTTTTTTATATTTATGATATTATATTAATTAGAACTTTTAATTTATTAAATTTATGGAGGTAATATTATGAAAATCGCATTAGGATCAGATAAGTCAGGATTCACTTTAAAAGAAGCTATAAAAGGTTATTTAGTAGAAAAGGGTTATGAAATTTTAGACGTAGGAACTCAATCTGTAGAAAAACCTTTTCCATATTTTGAAGTCGCTCCCAAAGTTGCAACTTTAGTTCAATCAAAAGAAGCAGATAAAGGTATTCTTATTTGTGGAACAGGTATGGGTATGTCTATAGTTGCTAATAAATATCCTGGAGTTTATGCAGCTTGTGTAGAAAGTGTTTATGCCGCTAAAAAATGTAGAGCTATAAATAATGCAAATATATTGACTATGGGTGGATGGGTTATCGCTCCTGAAATGGGAATCGAAATGGTAGATGCTTTTATGAACACAGAATTTACAGAAGGCTTGGAAGACTGGAGACAAGAATTTTTAAGAAATGCATATAAACAAGTTAACGAAATAGAAAAAAAATTATATTAGAGGTGCTATGATGAATTGGGATTATATACAGCCAGTTAAAATATCTTTTGGAACAGGAAAAATAGAAGATTTATTTGATATTCTAAGTGACCTTAATTTAAAAAATGGAATATTAGTTAGCGATCCTATATTTAAAGAAAATGGTTTAGCATATAAAGTATTAGACTATTCAAAAGGTCTTATTACAACTATATTTTCAAATATAACACCAAATCCAACTGTTGATAGTGTGGATGAATGTGCTGATATAATAAGAAAAAATAATATTAATTTTGTTGTAGCATTAGGTGGAGGAAGCTCTTTAGATTGCGCAAAAGCAGCTGCAAGTTCTGCAAAAACTCCATACTCTATAGTTGAATTTCACTCTGGTGGAAGAAAGCTTGGAAATGAACATCTTCCACTTATAGCAATTCCTACAACTTCAGGAACTGGTAGCGAAGTCACCATGGTAGCTGTATTATCAGACCCTAAAAAAGGAATAAAAGCTCCTATAGGAAGTCCAAATTTCTATCCAGCAATGGCAATAATAGATCCTGCACTTACTGTAACCGTTCCTAAAAAAGTAACTGCAGGTACCGGTCTTGATGTTTTGTCTCATGCTCTAGAGGGTTTTTGGAGCAAAAATCATCAACCAATATGCGACGCTTGTGCGTTTCACGCAATAGGCCTTGTTTTTAAATACCTTTTACGAGCATATAATGATGGTACAGATATCGAAGCTCGAGAAAAAATGTGCGAAGCCAGCTTAATGGCAGGGCTAGCTTTTGGTCTTCCAAAAACTACTGGCTCTCATGCATGTTCATTCCCATTAACTTCAAAATATCATATACCTCATGGTGAAGCTTGCGCCTTTACTTTAGATGCTTTCCTTAGAATAAACAAAAATGCTGAAGGCGGAAGAGTAAATGATCTTTGTAAAAAATTAGGTTTTAAAGATGCAGAAGAAATGGCTGACAAAATCCTTGCTATGAAAAAAGAAATGGGATTAAAATCAACTTTAGAAGAAGCTGGCATAAACGAAAATGATATAGTTGAATTAGCTAAATTAAGCCAACACCCAAATATGCTTAACAATCCTGTAGACATGAGTTTAGATGATATAGTAGATCTTTATAAAAGTTTGAAGTAAAATTATTTGCTCATTACTTTTTATATCCCATATTTTCATGTTTATTTAACTTCTTATATTGACTAATTATTTGCATAACATTATAATTTTAAATGAAACTAGTTTAATATAATTAAAAACCTTTTGTCTTTAGGCGAAAGGTTTTATTTTGGGAGGTAATATATATGAAAAATATTCTAGTAAAAGATATCTTTAAAACTCCAGATTCTTTTAAAGAATCTGAAATAAAAATATCAGGATGGATAAGAACATTAAGAGCATCAAGCCATTTTGGTTTCATAGAAGTAAATGATGGAAGTTTTTTTACTAACATTCAGGTAGTATTTGAAGAAAATCTTGAAAATTTCAAAGAAATATCGAAATTAGCCATAAGTTCTTCAATTTCTATTGAAGGGAAACTCGTTTTAACTCCAGATGCTAAACAACCATTTGAACTTAAAGCTACAACTATTACCATAGAAGGATTATCTGATGCAGATTACCCTCTTCAGAAAAAAAGGCATTCCGTTGAGTATTTAAGAACAATAGCTCACTTAAGACCTAGAAGCAACCTTTTCTCTGCAGTTTTTAGAGTTAGGAGTCTAACTGCCTATGCTATACATAAATTTTATCAAGAAAAAGGCTTTGTTTATGTTCATACACCAATAATAACTGGTTCTGATTGTGAAGGTGCCGGAGAAATGTTTAGACTAACAACTTTAGATATGAAAAATCCCCCTTTAACCAAAGATGGTGATATAGATTATTCAAAAGATTTTTTCGGTAAAGAAGCTAACCTTACAGTAAGCGGTCAACTTTCTGCAGAAACCTATGCCTTAGCTTATAGAAATGTATATACTTTTGGGCCTACTTTTAGAGCTGAGAATTCTAACACTGCAAGACATGCTGCAGAATTTTGGATGATAGAACCTGAAATTGCTTTTGCGGAACTTAAAGAAGATATGGACCTTGCAGAAGATATGGTTAAATACATCATAAATTATGTAATGGAAAACGCAAAAGAAGAAATGGAATTCTTTAATAAATTCGTAGACAAAGGATTATTCGAAAGATTAAATAATGTAGTTAAATCAGGCTTTGGAAGAGTTACTTATACCGAAGCTGTTGATATTTTATTAAAATCTAACGAAAAATTTAATTATGAAGTTAAATGGGGAATAGACCTTCAAACAGAACATGAAAGATATTTAACCGAAAAAGTATTTAACAAACCAATATTCGTAACAGATTATCCAAAAGAAATAAAAGCATTTTATATGCGACTAAATGACGATAACAAAACAGTAGCTGCCATGGACCTTCTAGTTCCTGGTGTTGGTGAAATAATTGGAGGAAGTCAAAGAGAAGAACGACTATCTGTTTTAGAATCTAGAATGGAGGAACTCGGACTTAATAGAGAAGATTATTGGTGGTATTTAGAACTTAGAAAATACGGTGGAACTAAACATGCCGGTTTTGGATTAGGTTTTGAAAGAATAATAATGTATATAACCGGTGTATCTAATATAAGAGATGTTATACCATTTCCTAGAACTACAGGTTCATCAGAATTTTAAAAAGCAGGCATACGCCTGCTTTTATTTTTCAGTATATAATTCTATTATTTTTAATATAGTTTCTACTGATTTTTCCATAGATTGAACAGGTAAAAATTCATACCTTCCATGAAAATTCTCTCCTCCTGCAAATAAATTAGGTGTTAATAGACCCATAAAAGAAAGCCTAGCTCCATCAGTACCGCCTCTTATTGGTATAATATTAGGCTCTACTCCAACAGCTTTCATAGCCTCAAAAGCAGTATCTACAATATGACTTTCTTTTTCAACCAATTCTTTCATATTATAATATTGATCTTTTATTTCTACAGTAGCTATTTTTTTCCCATATTTTTTATTTATTTCTTCTATAATATTTGATATTTTATTTTTTCTCTCTTCAAATTCATCTCTGTCAAAGTCACGTATTATTAAAGACAAATTTGTTTGTTCTACATCTCCCTTTATAGACAATAGATGAAAGAAGCCTTCATATCTTTCAGTTTTTTCAGGGACTTCATCTTTTGGAAGCTGGTTTAATATTTCATTTGCAACCAAACTAGAATTAATCATCTTATTTTTAGCACTACCAGGATGAACATTTCTTCCAATTATTTTTATTTTAGCTGAAGCTGCATTGAAATTTTCATACTCAAGTTCACCGATTTTACCACCATCAACTGTATATGCAAAATCTGCTCCAAATTTTTCTACATCAAAATAATCTGCTCCTCTTCCAACCTCTTCATCTGGAGTAAATCCTATCTTTATATTTCCGTGTTTAATTTCAGGATGTTCAATTAAATATTCCATAGCAGTTATTATCTCCGCTATTCCGGCCTTATCATCTGCACCAAGAAGAGTCTTACCATCTGTTGTAATAATATCATTACCCACATAATCTAATAGCTCCGGAAACTCATCTTTTGATAATAAAATATCGTTTTCTTTATCCAAAATTATATCTTCACCATTATAGTTCTCTATTATCTTAGGGTTGACACTTTTCCCTGTCATATCAGGACTAGTATCCATATGAGCTATAAATCCTATAGTCTTTATATCCTTCTCTAAATTAGCATCTAGTGACCCATAAATATACCCCTTATCATCCATCTCAGATTTTAATCCAATTTTATTTAACTCAGCTACAATATCCCCTGCTAAAACCTTTTGCCCGAAAGTACTAGGTACTGAAGTTGACTCCTCATCTGATTTTGTATCAAATTTTACATACCTTAAAAATCTTTCTAATACAGTTTTCATAATATCCTCCTTGAACTTTACTGCGTCATTTTCATTATACTTCATATTATAAAAACAAACAAATAAATGAATGAATACAAAATAAAACTGCTAGCTAACGCTAACAGTTTTATTATTTATTTTCTTTTTATTACTTCTTTACAAGCTTCTACGATATCTTTAGCTGTCATTTTATATTTTCCTTTTAAATAATCCATTTTAGCTACTTCTCCAAAATGGTCCTGAACTCCAATAGCTTTAAGTGGTACTGGACATTCATCAACTAAAACTTCTGCAACAGCTGATTTTAATCCACCTACTACATTATGGTTTTCACAAGTTACAACTGCACCAGTTTTCTTAACTGATTTTACTATAGCTTCTCTATCTATTGGTTTTATTGTATGGATATTTATAATCTCAGCTTCTATTCCTTCTTCTTTTAACATATCTACAGCTCTTAAAGCTTCTGCTACCATTATTCCTGTAGCAAATATAGAAACATCTTTTCCTTCTCTTATAACATCAGCTTTGAAAAGATCAAATTTATAATCATCTTTAAAAACAGGTTCTGTAACTTTTCTAAACATTCTTACATATACTGGACCATCATAATTTACAATTTGAGGAATTGCTTGTTTAAATTGAACGTTATCAACTGGTT
The DNA here is from genome assembly GCA_041821285.1 of Clostridiaceae bacterium. Classification (GTDB taxonomy): domain Bacteria; phylum Bacillota; class Clostridia; order Clostridiales; family Clostridiaceae; genus JAJBWD01. The sequence goes on along the minus strand of JBGUER010000010.1, from coordinate 24,520 downwards.
CATATATAACTATTCCTGGGATGCTTCTTAAAACTCCCATATCTTCCATGCTCATATGAGTTCCACCATTTAATTCTGCAGATATTCCAGGGTCTGTTCCTAATATTTTTACGCTCCTCTTTGCATAACATAGAGAAATAGCTATTTGGTCACATATTCTTCTTGTAGCAAAAGGAGTAAAAGAACCAATTATAGGAATAAATCCATAAGCAGAAAGACCTGCTGCAACAGCTGCCATATTTTGTTCAGCTATTCCAATATCAAAAGCTCTTTCTGGATATTTCTTCCTTAAACCCATAGTTCCATTTGCCTTTGCAAGATCTGCATCTAAAACACAAATTCTTTCATCTTTTCCCATCATTTCATCTAATGTATCAGCTAATACTTTTCTCATTTCTACGTTTTCTAACATCATTCCTACCTCCTATTCTAATTCCTTTAATGCTTGTAATCTTTGTTCCTCTGTTATAGGCATATTGTGATTTCCACATCCTGCTGCTTCTACAAAAGATACGCCCTTTCCTTTTATAGTATTTAAAATTATCATAGTAGGCTTATCTTGAGATTTTTTAGCTTCTACAACTGCTTTATCTATTTCTTCTACACTATGTCCGTCAACAATTTCTATTACATTCCATCCAAATGCTCTCCATTTATCATCTAGTGGTGCTATTCCATTAACAACGTCTACAGTTCCGTCTATTTGCATTTTATTATAATCTGTAAATCCTATAAGATTATTTAATTTTAAATGAGCAGCGCACATTGCAGCTTCCCAAACTTCACCTTCTTGAGATTCTCCATCCCCAACCATAAAATATATTCTAGCATTGTCTTTAAGTATTTTAGATCCCTTTGCCATACCAACTGCGCATGATATACCTTGGCCTAAAGATCCTGCTGTCATATCAATACCAACAGTTCTGTTCATATCACAATGACTTGGTAGATTAGTTTCAGGTCTATTTAATGTATCTAACTCTTCTATTGGAAAATATCCTTTTTCAGCTAATATAGAATATAGTGTTGGCCCCGCATGTCCTTTAGACATAACAAATCTATCCCTTGATTCCATTTTAGGTTTACATGGGTCAATATTCATTTCCTTGTAATATAAAACTACTAAAGCCTCAACAGGTGAAAGACATCCACCAATATGGCCAACTCCTAATTTACCTATTTGATCTACTGTCAAACATCTTATTTTTTTACATTTGTCATTTAAGAATTGAATCTCTTTATTATCCATAAGCTTTCCTCCCTGGTTTGTTTAAACCTTTTAATTAATGAATTATATACTTAACTTAATTAAGTTTTTTAAAAAACTCAATTTATTAACTATATAATATCACTTTTACGTTTATTTGTCCATTAATAATGTAATTTTTAATATAATTATATCTATATCATTATTATATATCATATATTTTAATATTTTTTAATCTTTTTAATCAAACTAAAAAATAAAAAAAAGGATCGCTCTCGCGACCACTTTTATGGGTTATTCCTCTACAGGGGCTCCAACTGGGCAAACATTTGCGCAATTTCCACAGTCAATACAAGTTTCAGCGTCGATTACATAAATACCATCGCCTTCGCTTATTGCATTTACTGGGCATTCTGAAGCACAAGCTCCGCAGCTCACACAAGCATCAGTAATTTTATATGCCATTTGCTACACCTCCTTATTTAGTGGACATAAATATCCATTTATATTTTATCATATTTTTATTTTTTTTAAAAGTCTTTTTTATCTTACAATATATCCTTCATCTTCGACAGCTTCTTTTATCTTATCTTCTGTAAGATATACGTCATCATAGACTACTTCTACTTCCTGTTTTTCAAAATTAATTTTGCAAGCTATAACACCTTGTAATATAGAAATTGAATTTTTTATTCTATTAACATCTTCTATAGTACTAATTTTCAATAAACTTATTTTTGTTTTCATAAAATCACCTAATCATCCTTTAATAATTGTTTTACCTGAATTTCATCAACCTCATCTTTTTGAATTTCAAGTTTTATTTCCTCATTCCTAATTATATCTTCATAACTTCCCTTTATCAATTTTAAATCTTTTATTTTAACAGGTTTTAATACATCTTCTCCTTCTTCATTTTTTGTTTTAATTGTAACTTGTTCTTTTACTACTGAATTGCTTACAACTATTCCTTTTCCAAAAGGAGTCTCTACCCAAGAATTTACAGAAGGAAGTCTTTTTCTTATTTCTTCATATGTACTTTGTTCATAATTTAAGCAACACATTAATCTTCCACATATTCCAGATATTTTAGCTGGATTTAAAGAAAGATTTTGTTCTTTTGCCATTTTTATTGATACAGGTGCGAAATCTCCCAAGAATTTTTTGCAACACATAATTCTTCCACAAGGCCCTATACCACCTACCATCTTTGCTTCATCTCTTACGCCTATTTGTCTTAGTTCTATTCTAGTTCTAAAAATAGAAGCTAAATCTTTAACAAGTTCCCTAAAATCTACTCTTCCATCAGCTGTAAAATAAAATATAATTTTATTATTGTCAAAAGTATATTCAACATCAATTAACTTCATACATAGCTTATGTTCTTCGATTTTTTTCAAACAAATCCCAAATGCTTCTTTTTCCTTATCTTTATTTTCTTCGTGTTGTTTTATATCTTCTTTCGTAGCTTTCCTCAAAACATCTTTTAGTGGAGAAACAATATCTTCTTCGCTAACTTCTTTTATTCCTATTACACAATGTCCGTATTCTATCCCTCTTGCCGTTTCTACTATGACATAATCATCTTTTTCTAATATATTGTTAGAAGGATTAAAATAATATATTTTCCCTGCCTTCTTGAATCTAACTCCCACTACTTTAACCATAAAACACCTCCTGCATATTTAATAACATACTTTGAAAAGTAAAAGCTTCATTCACATTATTATAAAGATTTATTCTAGCATGTTCTATTATTTTTATAATAGCATTTAATTTGCTAAAAGAAAATAACGATGCTAACCCTTTAATTTCTTCTATTTTGTCCTTATTTATTATAATAGATTTATCTTGAGTTTCCTTATATACTAACACATCTCTTATAAAAGATAAAAACCACGTTAGTACTTCCCTATAATTTAATTTATTCTCCATTAAAAATGGTATGTTTTTAAGTAAATCTAAACTTTCTTCACTAGTTACTTGGTAAAATATTTTAAGAACATTTTCCCTTATTTTTATATAGTTCTCATCTTCTAAATACTTTTCTGCTCTACCTGGCACTCCATCAGTAAAAGATATTAGTGTCTTGATTTGCTCCTGACTAAGATTATTATATCTTTTATGTAAATATTTGTCCATTTCATCATAACTTAATCTTTGCAAATTATGTATTTGACATCTGGATTTAATAGTTCCTAATATAGATTCTATATTATCACATAAAATTATAATATAAATACCAATTGGAGGCTCTTCAACTGTTTTTAGTAGAGCATTTTGGGCTTGAACAGTCATTTTTTCACCTTCATATATTAGAATGACTTTTTTATCTCCTTCATATGGCTTTTTATTAACTTCCTCTATTAATAATCTTATTTCTTCGACACCTATAGATTTTTTATTAGCAGAAACTCTCCATTCTAAAATATCTATATATTCTTTATATAGAGTTTTACCTAATATCTCTATAGCAAGATTCTTTCCTAAAAGACTTTTCCCGATACCATCTTCTCCAGAAATAAGGTGTGCATGATTTAACTTATTTTCTTTTATAGAAGACAATAATTGTTTTTTTATATTTTCATGTCCTATAATGCCTTCAAACCCCAAATATCTCACTCCATTATATTTTAATGTATTTATCCACATCTACTACAAATAATGTAGCTCCGCCCACCTGAACTTCCATAGGATATGGAACATAAACACCAGTAGCGCTAGCAATAGGTGATGGTGATGTAACTACTTGCTCCCGAGTTTCACATATTGTTTTTATAATTTCAATTACACTATCCACTCTTTCTTCTTCCACACCTATAAGCAATGTAGTATTCCCAGATTTTAAGAAACCACCCGTTGTAGCTAGTTTCGTAACTCTATATCCTGTTTCCGTTATTTTTTCCAGCAAAACTTTAGAATCCTCATCTTGTACTATACAAATAATAAGCTTCATATTTCACCCTCCTTTTCTAATATAATTTTCTTTATTAAATCTAAAACATCTTTATGCACTTGCATTTTATTTCTATCGCCATTTATTACCTTTATTGTATCATATTTTTGGTCAATTTTTACATATCCATCATAAACTTTCTTATGAAATTCTTCTCCACTATTTTCTAATCTATCTAGATTCCTTTGTTTTTTCTTTCTTTTTAATCCCTCTTCATATGGAATCATAATCATAATGGTTACATCCGGCTTTAAACCATTAACAGCAGCTTCATTTATTTCTCTTATTTTATCTTCACCTAATCCACGACCTATACCTTGATATACTATAGAAGATTCTACAAATCTATCACAAATAACCATATCTCCGTTTTCTATAGAAGGTTTAATAACCTGATGTACAAGCTGCGCTCTAGATGCTGCATATAAAAGTGCCTCACACATAGGGTGCATATCTTCATTTTCATTATCCAAAATAACTGCTCTTATCTTTTCACTTATACTAGTCCCCCCAGGTTCTCTTACACATATAACATTTTCTCCTCTATTTTCAAAATATGTTTTTAATAAATTTATCTGAGTTGTCTTCCCAGAACCATCTGGACCTTCAAAAGTGATTAGTAATCCTCTACTCATACATTATCTCCTATTCCTTTTGTTAAAACATTTATTTTATCATCACAAACTCCAACTAAATCAATATTATTTCTTTTATAATATTTTATCATATTTATTATATCATAATCTATTATTTCTCCCATAAGAATTAATGGTATTCCTGGTGGATATGGTATTATATTTTCTCCAGCTATTCTATTTACTACTTTATCAATTTCAACAAATTCCTTATCTCTTTCTATAACTTCATAAGGATAGTATTCCCTTTTAGGGATTTTATATGTTTTAACAACCATTCTATGTTTTTTATATTTATCTAGTGGACATCTCTTTAGTGCACTAATTAATTTTTCAAAATCATTTTCATCATTAAATGGGGACATTATAAATACTATATTTGACCCATCCTGAAATTCAGGTTGAATTTTATTATCTTTTAAATAATTATATACCAAAGATGTTGAAAAATTTTTTTCTACATTTATTACTAACCTAGACCTATCAAGATCTGAATCTATTAAATCTTTTTCACTAAGACAATAAAATCCATCTATTTCATTTATTTTTTCTCTATATAAATCTAATATAGAGATTAATTTTTCAAAATCTAACTTACCTTTATTCTCTAAATAATATCTAGCATAGTCCATAGAACACATAAACATATAAGAAGGGCTTGTACTTTGAAAACACTTTAAATAAAATTCAACCTTAGATTGCAATTCTCTTTTATTTAAATGCAAATACGCCGTTTGCGTTAATGCTGGCAGCGTTTTATGGCTAGAGGTTATTACAATATCTGCTCCTAATTTAACTGCTGATTGAGGCAATAATTCCGATATACCAAAATGCGCCCCATGGGCAGAGTCTATTATAATTTTCATATTATTCTTCTTTGCTTTATGTATTATATTTTTTATATTAGTAGCAACACCATAATAATTAGGATATGTAAGGATAACACCTGCAGCATCTTCATTAGCATCTATTAAAGATAATATATCACTTTCAATTATTTCTATAGGAGCATTATATTTCGTATTTATAGAATTATTAACATATACAGGTTTTAACTTTCTTAATAAGATTCCATTAAATATCGAACTGTGACAATTTCTCTCAACTAGTATTTTATCATTTTCTTTAAATGAAGAAAAAATTGCAGCCAAGTTTCCAGAGGTACTTCCATTTACTAAAAAATATGATTTATAACTTCCATATAATTTAGATAAAAGCTCCTCTGCCTCTCTTATTATTCCGCTGCTATGGTGAAGGTTATCCACACCTTCCACCTCTGTTATATCTCCTTTCACAATATTAGAATAAAATTCAATACCTTCTTTATCTTTTAAAAATCCTTTACCATTTTTATGACCTGGCATAGCAAAATAGGCATTATTTTCATTTATATAGCTTATCACTCCATCAACTAAAGGTAATTTACTCACCTATTTTTCTCCCCTTTCTAATATCTCTTTTGTTAAATTTCTTTTTACACAATCTTTATAATATTCATAAAAATCCGTATCCATATTTGAGTTTATCAATCTTATTTCACAACTTCCACAAATTTTTCTTCCACAAATTATTATACCATTTTTTAGAGGCTTCCCGCATATAATACAATTCTGATTTATCATAAATCCTCCTTTTAAAATTTTGCCTCTCTTTGTAAAATTATTCTATTAATCTAACCTAAAATAACTCTTAGTTTATTTTATTCATCAAGTACTAAAATCTTATTTTGTCCATAAAATATTTTTTTATGCATAAATAGATTTTCCTATTTTGGTAATAATAAAATAGATGAAAATATTTAATAAATCATTATATATATGGAGGAAAATATGAAACAAAAATTAATAAATGAACTACTTATAAGAAAAGATTCCCTTATGAACATATCAAAACATTTATATGGTATCCACGAAGAAGGTTTTAAAGAATTTAAGACATGTGAATTCTTAGTAAAATTTCTAAAGGACCAAGATTTTAAAATCAAGGAAAATTTAATGTCTATAGACACCTCATTCTTAGCTTCATATGGAGAAGGTCACCCCAAAATAGGATTTATTTTAAACTACGGTGATTTGGATAATAAAATGGGATTTAATTTAGATACTTCTGCTACTTTAATATCTCTTATTGCTCTAAAAGACGCTATAGACAAAAATAAAGGTAGCATTATCGCCATAGGTTGCCCTGGTGAGGACAAAGGTGGATGTAAATATAGTTTAGTAAATCAAGGTGTATTTGAAGATATAGATTCCGTCTTTGAATTAAAGTTTACTAACAAAACTGGAAATATAATTTCATCTAAAGCAAGTGAAAATTTACTTCTTGAACTTAATTCAGACAAAAATTCAAATTTTAAATCCCTTCCTTTCATATTAAATAGTCTAGATTTCATTCAAGGTAGATTAGACACTTCTTGCCAAATCTCCTGTGATAATTTATCTGCTTCTTTAGATAATATAAATTTGTATTTACAAATTACAAGTGATAAATTTTCACAAATAGAATCCATGAGACAAGGAATAAACAGCATGTCTACATTTATGAATAGCTTTGATTTTAAATTAAATATAAAATCTTATATGGAACCTCAAAAAGAAATAATAGAAAGTTCAACTTTATCTAGATTGTTTTTTCATAATTTAAAAGAAGCAGGATTAATAAATATTGAAGACATAATTGAAGAAACTCATTATTCTTCTGGAGTAATAAGCCACAATATACCGTTTTTAATGCCTTCTATTTCTATTACAAAAAATAATAATGAAATTATTTATCCATCGGAAGAATTTAGTTGCAAGACTATTAACAATTCTTCATTGGAAATCGCATTAAAAGCAACTCAATCTTTAACTTTAACAGCTTATGATTTAATTTGCGATTTAGCTCTTTTATATGAAGCAAATAACGATAGCAAATAAAATAAAATTAATCATTATAGACATACCTCTTTAATAAGTTATAATATAATTATACAATTAGGAGGTATTTTTATGATTACAATATACAAAAGTGTTAGTGAAACCAATTTAACTCTTTTAAAAATAGATTCGCCTGAAAATGGTTGCTGGATAAATGTTGTTGCACCAACTGAACAGGAACTTATATTACTATCAAAAAAGACAGGGACTCCTATAGAATTTTTAAGAGCTGCCCTTGACGATGAGGAATCATCTAGAATTGATTTTGAAGGTAAATCTACATTAATAATAGTTGATATCCCCTTCACAGAAATGGAAGATAATTCTTTAACCTATGACACTTATCCTTTAGCAATTATACATACAGAAAATATACTTATAACCATATGCCTTAAAAACAGTAAAATACTCACAGATTTTATAGATGGAAAACTTAAAAGTTTTTATACATTTAAAAAATCTAGATTTACTCTTCAAATACTATATAGAATAGCTATATACTATTTATTATATTTAAGACAAATAGATAAAAAAAGTTTGATGATAGAGAAAAAACTTCATAAATCAATGAAAAATAAAGAAGTTATTCAGCTCTTATCATTGGAAAAATCACTTGTGTATTTTTCAACTTCATTAAAATCAAATGAAATAATATTAGAGAAACTTTTAAAACTAGAGCTAATGCAGAATTATCCTGAAGATAAAGATGTTTTAGAAGATGTTATTATAGAAAATAAACAGGCTATAGAAATGGCTAATATCTATAGCAATCTATTAAGTGGAACTATGGATGCCTTTGCTTCAATAATATCAAATAACCTAAATATGGTTATGAGACTTTTAGCAGCAATAACTATTGTTATGTCCATTCCCACAATGATATTTAGTTATTATGGCATGAACTTTGATTATTTGCCAATACTTCATTCTGCAAATGGATATTGGATTGTTATATTACTAAGTACTATTATTTGTTCTTTAACAGTATATATTCTTAAAAAAAGAGATATGTTCTAAATTGAGGTGATTCAATGATATCTAAAAAATTAAATATAGGTGATACTATTGGTCTTATCGCACCTGCGGGTCCATTACCAAAAGAAGAAATTGATTCTAAGATAGAATACTTAGAGAATTTAGGTTTTAAAACATGTAAGGGTAAATATATTTATGACAAACTAGGCTATTTAGCAGGCACTGATAAGCACAGAGCATGGGATCTCATGGATATGTTCTTAAACCCCGAAGTTTGTGCCATACTCTCCGTTAGAGGGGGATATGGTTCTATGCGAATGCTTCCATATATAGATTTTAATATAATAGAGAAGAATCCAAAGATATTTATTGGCTTCTCAGATATAACAGCATTATTAAACTCAATATATAAGAAAACTTCTTTAATTACTTTTCATGGTCCAATGTTAAGTTCTAACCTAAATGATGAACTTTCTCTAAATAGCATGCTTAACATTCTAACGGGCAAAGAATTTATTTCTGAAAGTGACGACAAATTAAAAATAGAAAATAGCGGATTGACAGAAGGCATTTTAGTAGGTGGAAATCTATGTCTAATATCAAGCCTCCTTGGAACTGACTACGAAATAGATATACAAGATAAAATACTATTTATAGAAGATGTTTTTGAACCTCCATATAAAATAGATAGGATGCTGACTTCACTTCTTCTAGCTAACAAACTTCAAAATGTTAAAGGCTTTATTTTAGGTCAATTTACAGATTGTTCTCTCCCTCATTATGAAAGAAGTCTAACTTTGCAGCAAGTTATAGAAGATAGAATATTGTCACTAAACAAACCAACCATATCAAATTTTATGAGTGGACATTCATATCCAAAATTTACGGTTCCCATAGGAGCTAAAATTAAATTAGATTGCATAAACGGAGAAATAGCATTATTAGAGAATGTAGTAAAGTAAATATAAAAGCATTTAATAGTTTTCTATAGATAAACTATTAATGCAAATCAAATATAAATCAACTACCGCTCTCCTTTTATCGCCTTCTCTCTAATCCATATAGTAATAAACAAGTCTATTCTTATTAAGCAATGAATTCAAAAATAAAGAGTAGTCTATCCACTGAAAACTCAGTATTTAGACTACTCTTTACTGTTATATTCACTTAGCCATAACTAAATATTGTAGCAATATTTATAAGCATTTATTTATAAGCATTTATTTATAAATCTAATATAAATACTTATTCTACCCATTATTTAAATTTTTATTCTTCATGAATTTTTTAAGTTCTCCTGGCATTGGAAGACCTTCGTTATCTCCTATATTGGTAACTTGAATTGCACCTATAGCATTACCTCTTTTAACCATTTCTCTTAAAGATAATCCTTCAAGTCTGGCACTTATTATCCCAACTGCAAAACCATCACCTGCTCCTACAGTATCTACAACCTTATCCACTTTAAATCCTTTAACAGTATAGCTTTCATTTCCATCTCTCACATATGCTCCCCTTGAGCCATCTTTTATTACAATTTGTTTAACCCCTAAAGCCTGATATTTGTCTGCTATAGCTTCTATATTATCTATTCCAAATAAAAGTTTACCTTCTTGAAGACCAGGAAGCACCATATCTGCTTTAGATGATAAATCATTAATAGTTTCGATCATTACTTCTTTGCTTTCCCAAAGTGCTGGCCTTAAATTTGGATCAAAGGTAATAAATACATCATTTTCTTTTGCTCTTTCAAATAATCTATATGTTGCATCTCTGCAGCCTTTTGATAATGCTGCTGGTATTCCAGTAATATGAACATGCTGAATATCTGAAAAATCGATATTATCAATTTCTTTAACTGTTAAATGAGAAGCTGCAGATCCCTTTCTATAATATGGAGCTACGGGATCTCCTGACAATACCTTGCTCTTTAACTGAATTCCTGTCCTATATATATCATCATATGTCACAAATTCAGTTCCAATATTTTCTTTTCTTAAATAATTTTCTATAAAATGTCCGAATGGATCATCCCCAAGTCTTGTAATGTATGTAGCCATATGTCCAAGCCTTGATAGTCCAATACATACATTTACTTCGGCTCCAGAAAGTGATCTTGAAAAATGTTCAACCTTTTCCAATGGCACTACTGAATCTGCAATTAGAAGTGCCATAGGTTCTCCAAATAATAATACCTTACCCATATATATTCTCCTCTTAATTTTCTGATTAATATATTAATTTATTTATTTCAGTTTCTAATCTCACTTTTGCATCATCACCACAAGGATATTCCAATGCTGTCAATAAGTTTTTTGGAAGTACCTCAATGATTTTCTTCCAGTCTATTATTCCCTCAGAAAGATAAACTGTGCTTGGATTATCCATACTATTTACATCTTTTAAATGTATATATTCAACATAAGGTGCGAGTTTTTTAGCATTTTCTAAAGGATTCTCCTTTTGCCATATATAATTTCCAACATCAAATGTAACTCCTATTTTCCCTTCTAAATTTTTATATTCTTTTACAAAAGCTAATATTTTATCCGCTTTCCCATTTTCTATGCTTTGGTCATTCTCAACTAATAATTTCATATTATATTTTTTACAAAGATTGTTCATATAAAAAACTTCTTCTTCATTTACGCTATTGTAATCTCCAATTACAACCTTTACCTGGCTACTTCCAATAACTTTTGCTTCTTTAAAGTATTTTTCCATATCATCTTTCTGTAACTCTTTATTAATATACATATATTGAGAAACAGAATATAATATTTTTAAAGAAAGCTCTTTTGCCTTCGATCCTACTTCCTTTGTATCAAAATCAATATTATCAAAAAACTCTCTTCTGATTTCAACAGTATTTATACCTAATTCCTTACATATTTCCATCATCTTAGTCTGTTTTATTCCCTTTTTATGATCATTTAAAAAAACTAAAGTATTAAGAACTATATCTTCTTTTCTCATTACATACCCCTACCTCTCTATTTGTTATATGCTTCTATTAAATGTCTGCAACGTTCTTTTAAAACATCTATATTATTTTCTCCTATTCCATTAAAAAGGTATCCACCAAAGCCAGCTGCATATGCTCCAGCTTCAAACCATTCCTTTATATTTTTATCATTTACTCCACCTGTTGGCATCATTTCTATAAATGGCAAAGGTGCTTTTATTCCTTTAATCATTTTGGGAGATATACAATCTCCTGGAAAAAGTTTTACCACATCACAACCTAATTTATAAGCTTTATATGCTTCTGTAGGCGTTGCTGCACCAAGTGAAAAGCAAACATTATTCTTTCTGCAGTATTCTCCAACTTCGTCGATTATACATGGAGAAACAACAAATTGTGCACCGTTTTTAACAGCTAATTCAGCTTGCTCCTCTGAAAGTACTGTTCCCGCTCCTATAATAGCATCCGGGAACTCTTCCTTTAGATCCTTTATTAATTTTTCAGCATTATTAACAGAAAATGTTATTTCCAACACATCGATTCCTGATTCTACAAGCACACGACATAAGGTTTTAGCTATTTTAGGATTTTCCTGCCTAACAACTGCAATTAACTTTCCTCTTAGCGCTTCCTTTACCTCCTGCTTATTCATTCCATTTTCCTCCATTTTATATGATATTCCATATTTTTTTGCATGGTTAATAAAGCAGAGACCAAGGCCCCTGCTAATTAAATAATCTAGCCTATACTAGACATCATCTACTTTAAGTTGTTAATTGGATAGTGAATAGGTTCACCCTTAGCAAATCTTACAGATTCTTCTGCTACTTTTCTCTTTAATTCTAAAGCTGACTCCTCTGAATACCATGCCATATGTGGTGTAACAATTAAATTCTCATTTTTAAATATTTCAGAATCTGACCTCATAGGTTCAATTGACATACAATCTAAAGCTGCTCCTGAAATTTCTCCACTTTTTAAAGCTTCATCTAAATCTTTCTCACTTACAATACCACCTCTAGCAGTATTAATAATTGAAGCACTCTTTTTCATTTTCTTGAAAACTTCTTTATTAAATATATCCCTATTCCCATCTGCAGGACAATGAATTGAAATTATATCTGACTTTTCTAATAATTCTTCAAATGTAACTAGCGTTACATAATTATTATCCACGGTTTGTACAAATTTCGGATCACAGCCTATTACCTTAAAGCCTAGGGATGCAGCCTTCTTTGCATAATTCATCCCTATTCTTCCAAGACCAACTACACCTACAGTTTGAGTGCTTATTCTATGAACTGGAATAGCATTTGTATAATCCCATTTTGATGTCTTTGTGTATTTATTCATCGTAATAATTTTTCTTGTTAACGCAAGTGTTAATGCTAAAGCTTGATCTGCAACCTCGTTCATACCATAATCAGGCACATTTCCAACTTGAATTCCATGTTTTGTAGCTGCTTTAATATCGATTGTATCTACGCCAACTCCATATCTTACAATATATTTTAATTCAGGTAGTGCTTCCATAACTTTTTCAGTTATTTTACCATATTGAACTATAAATATTTCAGCGCCTTTACATTGCTCAATTATTTCATCCTCAGTCTTAGCGTTTTTAAGTTTGAAGCTCAAACCTGCATCTGTAAAAACTTTTCTTTCCATATCTATATTATCATGATCACAATCTGTAATAATTACTCTCATTCTTATACCTCCTTACTTTACTAAGTATCCGCCATCAACGGGAATTATTGCTCCATTTAAATAGTCAGAAGCACTAGATGCTAAAAATACACAAGGTCCTTTCATATCATCGGCTGTACCCCAACGCTTTGCTGGAATTCTTTCAGTAATAGTTTTAAATCTTGGATTTGATGGGTCAGTTAATGCTGTATTCATTTCTGTATCCATATATCCTGGTGCAAGTGCATTAATATTTATTCCTTTTTCAGCCCACTCATTACATAATGCTTTTGTAAGTTGTGCAATAGCACCCTTTGACGCAGCATAAGCCGGAACTGTATATCCACCAAAGAATGAAAGCATAGATGCAATATTTACTATTTTACCTTTCTTATTTTCTTTTAAAAACACTCTTCCTGCTAATTGACATAATGCGAAAACTGCATTTAGATTAACATCCATTACAAACTTCCAATCTTCCATAGGAAAATCTTCGCATTTATGACGACGCTGAACACCAGCTCCATTTACTAAAATATCTAATGTTCCTAATATTTTTATTGCTTTATCAAAACCTTCTTGTCTTTCTTTTTCATCTATAATGTTTGCCTTTACTGCATAACATTTAAACCCTCTTTTAGTCATTTCCTTAGCAACTTCTTCTACCTTTGGGTTAATATCTAATATACATACTTCAGCACCAGCCTCCATAAGTCCTTCTGCCATACCTAAACTAAGTCCCTGAGCTGCTCCTGTCACAATTGCTTTTTTACCTGTCAAATCACATTGTTTCATACTTCCACTCCTTTAAGTTTTATAATATGCCAATCTCTATGCTTACAAAAATTATCTTAAGATTAAACACACCCTATTATTTTGCTTACCTTCTCTTTCACTTCTAGTAATTTATTGCAAACTCTTTCTAAATTATCTCCAGTCATTCTTGAAATAGGTGCAGATACACTAATTGCATAAACTGGGTCTTCGTTATGATTAGGAATACATACCCCTACACAAAATAATCCTAGTTCACGCTCTTCATTATCTAGGGCATATCCCCGTGCCCTAGTAAGTTTTATATCTTTCATCAATACATCAAAATCATCTATAGATTTTGGGGTATATATAATTAAATCTTCCTTATTCCAAATTTCTTGTATTTCTTTATCTGGCATTTTTGCTAATATAGATTTTCCTACCGCTGTTGAAGTTAAAGGCAATTCCATACCTATATATGACCCCATAGCTACTACCCCAGAAGTAGGTAAAATCTTATCAATATATCTTACATTGGTACTAGCGCGCTCAATAAAATGAACTGTTTCACCGCATTCTTCTGATAATTGCTGTAAATATGGATGAACTAACTTTACTACATTATTTCTACCCAATACTAAATTACCTACAGCTAATAATTTGTAAGTTAAAAAATATTTTCCATTTGTATCTATCTGTGCCACATAGCCAAGCTCTACAAGAGTTGTAAGCATTCTAAATACAGACGTAGTATTAATACCAGTTATAGAACTTATTTCTCTTACACCTAAAAATTCATATTTTGACATAACCTCTATTATATTGAAAGCTTTTGTTATTGATTGTACTGTATCTTTACTCATGATTTTATCCTCCAAACAGATTTAACATTCTTATAATGGGAATAATACCATATTACTCAATACATTTAAAGGTATTTTTTTATACTAGTTTTGCTAATTTAGGTAATATCATTGTTATCGCTGGAACGAATGTTATCAAAAGTAACAATGCTACTTCAGCTACAAAGAATGGAAGTATCCTCTTTACAACATTTTCTATTTTCAGGTTAGCCACCTTACATCCCGTAAATAAAATTGGTCCTACAGGAGGTGTTATTGTTCCTATACAAAAATTAAATACCATAATTACTCCAAATTGTATTATATTAATTCCTAGCGTTTGAGCAATAGGTAAAAATATTGGTGTGAAAATTAATATCGCTGGTGTTGGATCCATCACACATCCCATTATTAATAAAATTAAATTTATTAATAACAATATTATTATTTTATTACTTGTAACACTCATTAGGCTGGTTGCCATTAATGTTGGTATTTTAGTAAACGACATAATCCAACTTAATATTGCTGAGGCACCAATCATAAATATTATCATGCCTGTTGTCCTTGCTGAATCTAATAACACTTTATATAAGTCCTTTAAAGTAAAAGACCTATAACAAATTGATAAAATAAGAGCATATACAACAGATACACAACTTGCTTCTGTAGGGGTAAATATACCTCCTAAAATACCACCTACTATAATTACTATTAAAAATAATGCAGGTATAGCTTCTATAAAAGCTTTAAATTTTACTCCAAAGCCCTTTACTCTATTAGACTTATATCCCATTTTTTTAGCACCAATATAAGCTATTACCATACATATAACGCCCCATAAAATTCCCGGTATATAACCTGCCATAAACAATGCAGCTATTGAGGCTCCTCCGCTTGCTAATGAATATACAATAAATGTATTGCTAGGAGGTATCAACATCCCACATGGTGCTGATGCAATATTTACCGCAGCTGCATAAACAGGGTCATATTTTTCTTCTTTTTCTAAAGGGTCTACAACACCGCCAATTGCAGCAGCAGCGGCTACCCCAGAACCGCTTACTGCTCCAAAGAACATATTTGCAACAACGTTTGCCTGTGCTAAAGAACCAGGTACTCTACCAATTAATGCATTAGCAAAGTTTATAAGTTTTCTAGCTATTCCACCATTATTCATAATATTTCCAGCTAGTATAAAGAACGGAATTGCTAATAAAGAAAACGAATTAATACCTGTATATATACGTTGTGCTGATGTAATAGCTACTTTATCAGGTGATAAAACCACAAATATCGCAAGTACTGCTCCTGCACCCATACTAATACTAATTGGAACACCAAGTAAAAGTAACACAACGCATGAAATCAGTATTATTATTCCAACTTGAAATGCAAAATTTACCATAATTATACCCCTTTCCTTTCTTTTATCTTTTAACTAAATTTCTAACGTCCTCAACTATATAATAAAGAGTATAAAATATAGTAAATACACCGCAAATCGGAAGTGCCATATAAATTTGACCAGTTGTTATACTTGATATAGCCGCATTACTTTGCATTAATCCATTTATTACGGCTTTACTTCCTCCCAATACTAAAACAAATAAAGCAAATATAAATATTACAATCTGAGAAATTAAGTTTAATAAATCTTTGCGTTTTGGGCCTGCTTTTTCCTCAATAATTCCAATGTTCATATGTCCACCTACTTCGCCAAAGAGGAATGCAGCCGCAATAAGTACCATCCACACAAAAATAATCTTAGCTAATTCTTCTGTTATGGCGCTTGGTTTTTTGAGAGCATATCTGGATATTACCTGCCAAAATACTGTACATGTTAAACTAGCAAATAATAGAACACATATACCTCCAAGTATCTTATCTAGAATTCTTTTCACCTGTTTCATATATTCAACTCCCTGAAGATATTAACTATTATTTATACTGAGAAGCTGTATCTTGAATTTTTTGATAAATTTCCTTTGTTACATCAGTGCTAATTTTTGATTCTGTAAGTGGTTTAACTGCATCTTGAAATGGTTGCATATCAACATCAGTAGTTATTATTGCTCCCTTTTCCTTTGCTGCTGCAAGTGCTGTATCTACTGCATCTTGGAATGTATCATACTCTGTATCTACAGCTATTGGTATTTGTTCTTCGAATATAGTTTTTACATCATCTGGAAGTGAATTCCATGTTGTTTTGCTTATTACTAACATATCTGGCATCATTAAGTGTTTTGTATAACTATAATAAGGAGCAACTTCATATTGTAATAAATTATTAAATATTAATTCATTATTTTCAGCTCCATGTAAAACCTTTGTTTGAATAGCTGTATAAACATCACTTTGACCCATTGAAATTCCTGTACCACCCATAAGTTTCATCATTTGAATGTTAGTATCTGATTGCATAACACGGATTTTTTTACCATTTAAATCCTCTGGTTTTGTTACAGGTCCATAAGATGTATAAACATTACGAACACCGCCATGGAAAGCACATAGTACTTCTACTCCCTGATCATCTAAAGATTTATATAAATCCCCTACAACTTCTTCATCATTAACTATTGCCTTCTGATGCTCTACACTTGAGAATATATATGGCAAATTAAATACTGAAAAATCTGGATTCCAGCTCTCTAATAAAGAATTTGCAACTATAGCCATACCAATTGTATCTGATTGTACCATCTCTAGAGTTTCCTTTTGATCACCTAAAAGAGCATTTGGGAATATTTCAATTTTATATTCTCCGTTAGTTTCTTTTTCTAAGTTATCAGCAAATTGTTTCATTGCTATATATTGAGGATGTGTCTCGTCTTGATTAAATGCTAATTTTAAAACTACTGGATCTTGTTTATCCCCGCTAGTTGTTGCCGTTTTGCTACCGCAACCTACCATTGCACCTGACATAGTCATAACTCCACATAATAATAGTGATAAAAATCTCTTTTTCATTAATAAAATCTCCCCTCTTTTTTTGTATTTATAATATTTTTCACAAGAAAATTATTACCTCATTTGATCCATTTCTAGATTATCCATATCATTAAAATCTTTATTTTCTCCGCACATTCCCCAAATAAAAGTATATCTTTTGGTTCCAACCCCCGAATGAATTGACCAACTAGGTGAAATAACTGCTTGTTCATTCTTCATTACTATGTGTCTTGTTTCATTTGGTTGTCCCATCATATGGAATACTCTAGTGTTTTCATCCATATCAAAATAAAAATATACTTCCATCCTTCTTTCATGAGTATGGCATGGCATAGTGTTCCATGCACTTCCATCTTCTAATTCTGTCATTCCCATGGAAAGCTGGCACGTTTCAATAACATCAGGATGTATATATTGATTAATTTGCCTTTTATTTATAGATTCTAAACTTCCCATTTTTATATGATTAGCATCCTCATATCCGATTTTTCTAGTTTCATATGTCTTATGTGCAGGGCAAGAATTAATATAAAATTTTGCAGGCTTATTAGAATCTTTTGATTTAAAAATAACATCCTTAGAGCCTCTTCCTATATAAATAGCGTCATTGTGGTTAATATCATATTCTATTCCATCTACAATTACTAATCCATCTCCACCTATATTAATTGTCCCAAGCTCTCTTCTTTCAAGAAAATAAGCAGCTCTTAATTCATCTCCCGCTTCTAGTTTTAAAGGTTTACATACAGGCATTGCTCCACCGAAAATTATTCTGTCTACATGACTATAAGCTAGCTCAATTTCATCTCTTATAAATATTTTTTCTTTTAAAAATCTTTCTCTTAATAAATCTGTTGTATATTTTTTTGAATCTTCTGGATGATTTGCATAATAAACTTTCATAGTTCCTCCTCTACTCACAATCTATAATTACTTTTACTGTGTTTTCATTTGGGTCTTTTATTAGATCAAACACATTCTCTGCATTGCTTAGTGGTATAACATGTGTCACTAACTTTTCTAAATCATTTTTTATTTGATTGGCATATTGAACAGCCTGACCAAATTCTTTCATAGTATATACTCTACTTCCTACTATTGTAATTTCTTTAAAACTTACCGCTTGAAGATTAACTGCATGAGGCCTCTTATGGTTTGCTGTCATGCAAATAACCCCACCTATACGACATAAGTCAGTTATTTCTAGAGCTGAAACTTCTGCTCCACTGCATTCAAATACAACATCAGCCCCTATTCCCTCAGTTCTTTCGTTTACAAAATCAACTAAGTTTTGCTTTTTAACATTTACAGTTTCAAAGCCCAACTCTTGACACATTTTTAATCTACCTTCATCTATATCTGAAATAATTATCATTGATGCTCCACTATTTTTCAAAACCATAGCCGTTAATATACCTATAGGGCCTGCACCAATTACTACAGCTCTATCAGATGTTTTAAATTTAGCCCGATGTATTGTACGAATAACCACTGCAAGAGGTTCCACAACAGCTGCGACCTTGTTCGGTACTGAATCATCTAATTTAAATAAAACGTTTTCATCGCAATTAACATATTCAGCCATGCCACCATCAACATCTATTCCTATAAGTTTTAAAGTTTTGCAAACATGAGGTGTGCCTTCCTTACATACATAACATTCTCCACAGGAAATTAGTGGATAAGCACAAACTCTATCTCCTACCTTAAATTTACCTGACTGACTCTTAACTTCATCAATCACTCCTACAAATTCATGTCCCAATACTAATGGGGCCTTTGCTCTTGGATGTTCCCCTGAATAAATAACAATATCCGATCCACAAACACCACAATATTTTACTCGTATTCTTACCTGTCCATCTTTAAGATCTGGTACAGCAACTTCTCTGACTTCAACTTTTTCTGGGCCAACGTATGATAATGTCTTCAATCTAAATTCCTCCATTCGATTGTTTTGTTCCTCATTGAGGAACAGCATTTCTTTTTCTATAGTTTTATGTTATCAGATATACAATTATTTGTCAATACATCCAATTAATTTTTTTTAAAAAATAAAAGCCCTTAAATTCAAGGACTTTACACTATATCAATATTAAATTATTAATATGCAATGGTTAAATTTAACTCATAATTTAACACAATTTAGTAAATACAACAATATATAAAAGAAGCAAAAGGATAACCTACTTTTATAACAGAACACATCCTTTTGATTATTTATTGAAACGGAATATATTAAAATTGTTGTCATAGTTTATTATTTATTTATGACACTAAATATATTTCTTCTTAAATTCCATACATTATAACCAAAATTACTTACTACTGTAATACTAATATTATTCACAGTATCATAACTCGATATAAAACTTACTCCTGGATCAGAACCTTCAAAATACGGTGTATATGTATTATCTTTTATTTTATCAAGCCAAATACCATATCCATAATATTCTGAGTCACTTTTACTTTGCACACTTAACATTTGTATCAACAGTTTATGAGAAATAAGTTTTCTATCGAGTAAATTTGACCAAAACTTATTTATATCTAAAACTGTAGTAAATGCTCCTCCTGCACCAGTTCCCTTAACATCTACGCTGTATATATTGGTATAATATTCCTCACACTTTTCATCATATATATATGAATTTGCACAGTTTTTAGGCATTCTGTCTAATTCATAGTATCCTGTATCAAACATGCCACAAGGTTCAAAAATATTCTTTTGTAAATATTCATCAAATAATTGACCCGTTGCTTTTTCAATAATTAAACCTAATACCACATATCCAGTATTATTGTACTGAAATCTATCTCCTGCTGGATACATCATTGGTTTATCAATAAATAGGGGAAGTAAATCAGATGATGCTCTGATTTTATAGTTAGGATAATTTTCCCACAGTTCATCATATTCACTCATGATACTTTCATCAAAATAGTCTGGAATTCCAGAGGTATGACATAACAGTTGCTTAACTGTTATGCTCTTATCAATTTCCTTTAAATCAAAATCAAGTAAACTTCCTATATTATCATCAAATTGTAACTTTCCATCCTCTATTAATTGTAAAATCCCAACAGCAACAAAAACTTTTCCTGCTGATGCAGTAGCAAATTTCGTATTAATTTCATTACAAACCTCATTTGACAAATCAGCATAACCATAGCTTTTTTGAAAAATTTCTGTTCCATTTTTAACAACAGAAATACAACCATTAAAATCTTTATCTACTATCTCTTCAAATTCCATTTTCTTCTCCATTCATATTATATTCATAATTTTTACTTCTCCATGTTATACTATTACATCGTAAATTCTTACAAATATGATGCAATACTTTAATACTTCATATTCTTTACATAATTATACCATTAAATGCAGGATAACCCTAATTAAATTTATTTTTTTCAAATATACATATAATTTTATATTTTTTTATATAACATAATTGCGAAACTATAAAAAACTAATTATTGGATACACGATATAACCGTACTGAAATTTTTACTCAAAAAAACAACAAAAGCCCTTGAATTCAAGGACTTTACATTGTATCAATATTAACTTGATAATATGGAGGCGCCACCCAGATTTGAACTGGGGGTGAAGGTTTTGCAGACCTCTGCCTTACCGCTTGGCTATAGCGCCACATAAATTGTTCAATCGCTAATTGCAACCTATTTATAATAACATAAACAATAAATTAAATATTTAAAATTTATATCAAATATAAGCTTTATTTATTTTTATCTCTTATTATCTTATGTAATCTTTCATTTTATGTTACTGATACACTAGGATAAGTTGTTAATAACTTTACTCATTATATCACCTATAGAACAATGAAAAACTAAATCTGCACTTGAATCTGCTGGAGTAGCTGTTTTATTTATTAATATAAGTTTTTTACCTCGAAATTGATTAATCATATTCGCCGCTGGAAAAACAACTAAAGAAGTTCCGCCTACTATTAAAACATCTGCATTAGAAATATATTTTCCTGCCGCCTCAACTATCCCATCATCAAGATATTCTTCATATAAAACAACATCTGGTCTTACTATATTTTTACAATTATCACAATAAGGAATAATACTCTCACTATTAATTACATAATCTAAATTAAAAGTTTTACCGCATTTTAAACAATAGTTATTATGAACTGAACCATGCAGTTCTAAAACATTTTTAGATCCTGCCGTTTGATGCAATCCATCAATATTTTGTGTAACAACAGCTTTTAACTTACCCATCTTTTCTAATTTAGCTAAAGCATAGTGAGCTTTGTTTGGCTTTGCATCTTTATATATTAATTTATTCTTATAGAAATCATAAAAATCTTCAGTATGGTCCTGAAAAAAACTATGACTTAACATAATATCAGGTGGAAAACTATAATTATTCTTAGTTTTGTATAATCCGTTTTCTGATCTAAAATCTGGGATATTGCTTTCTGTAGAGACTCCGGCTCCGCCAAAAAAAACTATGTTATTAGTTTCCATTATAATATTCTTAAAAATATCTATGTCATTCATACATTTTACCTTCTTTCATTATTTTCTATATTTAATTATATTCTTAAGATAAAAAATATCCCTGCTTAAAAGCAGGGTATAATGAAACATTTAAAATATACTTTTTACTTTACTTCTGCTTTATATTTTGATTTCAAATCTTCTACATATGATAAATATTTTTCACTTTGTTTCTTCTGCATCATTTCTTCAAAGATTTGTCCTTTAACTTCTTCGATTTCCTTCATGCTTCCTTCATTTTTATCTACAACTAATATTAAATGAAATCCGAATTGAGTTTTAACAGGCTCACTTACAGTTCCTAAAGGAAGTGTGAATGCAGCATCTTCAAATTCTTTTACCATAGCGCCTTTAGGGAATTCTCCTAAATCTCCACCTTTTTCTTTTGAAGGACAACTAGAATATTTTTTAGCCGCTTCTTCAAATGATAAACCTTCAGCTACTTCTTTTTTTATGTTTAAAGCAAGTTCTTCATTATCAACTAAAATATGTTTAG
>JBGUER010000010.1:0-1571 GCA_041821285.1 Clostridiaceae bacterium | reverse complement strand
TTTAGCTCTTACTGTTGCTTCTGCTTTAAATCTATCTTTGTTTTCATTGTAGAATTTTTCTATTTCTTCATCTTCAATTTTTACATCACTTAATATTTTATTTATTGCTATTTGTGTTAATATTTCTTTTTTTGCTGTTTCTAAATTAGCTAAATATTGAGCGTCTTCATCAACTTTTTTATCTTTTGCATCTAGATATACTAATTCAAAAGATATAATTTGATTTAAAAGTTCCTTTTTCCCTTCTTCTGTTTTAAACATTTCCTGTCTTTCTCTTGGAACTCTAGATATAGTATAATCCAAATCTTTTTCTGTTATTTCATTTCCGTTTACAATTGCCAAAACTTTATTTTCCATATTTTTCTCCTATCTACTTTTATTGTATTTTATCTTTAGGATATACATGAAATTTATTCATAATGTTTATATCCAACTCTTTATATAATAACATAAATTTATAATTAATTGAACTTTATATATAAAATTCAGTTTTTATTCATACTTTTTTAAGTTTGGAATAATAGATACTAATATTATTAACATGCATATAATTACATTTATTATAATATATTTAGAATAATTTCCTCCTTGAGAAAATCTCTCTATGATAATGCCTAAAAATGCCCAAAGAACTACAAACCCATAATATATATCATTTCTAAACCAAAGCATAAGTAATGTTAGTATTGTTCCTATAACTATAACAAATATAGTCCACACTAAAGGAGACAATCCAAATCCATTCCAATCAATATTGACCAAAAAAGCGGAAATATTTGCAATGGTAGCAATTGAAATCCATCCAAGATAAATACTAAATGGCATTTTAATAAAGTATTTGTCTTTTTTAGAAACTTTTTTTCTTGATATTTGCAATTTTAAATATAATTTTATCAATGACAAAAGAAGAAATATCATTATTATTACAGATAGACCTACTTTTTTATAATGCCACAGTACAATCCAAAGCATATTAAATATACAGGAAGCTATAAACCAATATCCTATTTTCCCTACCAGTTCGCTAGGTTCCTTTTCTTTATTAAATAATCCCTTCATCTGATATATAACAAATATAAATAATAATGTATATATTAATCCCCATATAGAAAAAGTAATAGGTGCTGGAGTGAATAGATTTGGATAATGGGCTGATACCTCTCCTGTGGTAATATTATTTATTGGAATAATATTAGCTAAAGCATTAACAGTAATAGTAGCAACATATGCAATAAAATTTAATACTTGTAATTTTTTATAACTTTTTTTACTCATTATTTTCTCCTTCATTTTTATATACTTATACTTATTTATATTATTAACTATTATGCCTTATACAATACAAAGTATTAATATATAAAAATAAATTAAAAATATTTTGCAAAAAAATAAAAAACCTATCAAAAATGATAGGTTTTTGGTGGCCAATCCAGGAATCGAACCAGGGACACGAGGATTTTCAGTCCTCTGCTCTACCGACTGAGCTAACTGGCCACATTACCTGGCGACGACCCGCTCTCCCACAGAGCCTCCCCTGCAGTACCATAGGCGCATTGAAGCTTAACTTTCGT
>JBGUER010000009.1:0-33157 GCA_041821285.1 Clostridiaceae bacterium | reverse complement strand
ATGAAAAATAGTTATAATTAATACAGGAATTAAAATAATTATAACTATGGTAGGAAATGATTTCGGCACTTAAATGCAAAGAAAACGTTTCCAGAAAGGAGAAGGAATGAAAGCTGCCGTATTATATGGACCTAATGATTTTAGAATTGAAGAGATAGAAAAACCTAAGATAAAATCAGATGAGGTATTAGTAAAGGTTATGTACACAGGTGTTTGTGGTACTGATTTTCCAAAGGCAATTGAGGGGAAGGCTAAATATTATCCCATAGTTTTAGGACATGAGTTTTCAGGTGAATTAGTAGAAGTGGGAAAAGAGGCAAAAGATCTTTATGTAGGGGATAATGTTTCAGGAGTACCGCTAATACCTTGTTTTGAATGTGAACAGTGTTCAAAAGGCAATTATTCATTGTGTAATAATTATAGTTATATCGGTGCTAGGCAGTCAGGAAGTTTTGCTGAATATGTAAAGATTCCTTGGAAAAATGCTGTGAAGATAAATAAAATTCCATTAATACAAGGTGTGTTTTTAGAACCTATAACTGTAGCACTTCATGGGATACTTTTAATGGATTTTAAGGGAACGGGTAGTGCTGCAGTTGTTGGTGCAGGAACCATAGGACTTTTAGCGATACAATGTTTAAAAATATTGGGAGCAAAAGAAATAATTGTGTTTGATCTTGATGAGCATAAGTTAGAAGTAGCTAAAAAATTAGGCGCAACAGTTTGTATTAATACATTGAGTAAGAATATAGATAAAAAAATTAGTGATAAAGGAATAGAATGGGTAGTTGAAACAGCAGGTACAGAATTTACAGAAAAATTAAGTTTAAAAATAGCTAGTAAAAAAGGTAAGGTTATGTTAATTGGGAGACCTACTAAAACAGGAAGTATTATTCCAGAAGAATTTGAACTTATTCAAAGAAAAGAGCTTACTATAAAAGGTTCATGGATGTCATATTCACCACCATTTCCAGGAATAGAATGGGATTTAGCTAATTATTATTTAAGTACTGGTGAAATAACTGTAGATAAATTAATAGATAGAATTGTTCCACTAGAGGATATATCTAATGCTTTTAAAGATATAGAAGAAAATAAAATAAAAGGTAAGGTAATGTTTGAAATATAAAGAATACAAGTCGCTCTTAAGAGTGACTTGTATTCTTTATGGATAATTTTCTTTCAACAATTTCTTCTATAATTTCTTTTGTAAATACCATCATAGGAACTCCTATAAACATTCCTAGAACTCCAAATAATGCACCGCCGATAACCACACCTGTTATTATCCAAAATGGTTCAGCTCCAACTTTAGAACCTACTACTCTTGGTTCTAAAAATAAACTATCAAATTGTTGCATAGCTATAATAATAATAAGTACCCAAAGTGCTGAAATTGGATTAATTAAAAAAGAGAAAAAAATGCAAGGTATAGAACCTAAATATGGTCCAACGTATGGAATTATATTTGTGATTCCAAGTATTAGTGCATAAAGTGGAGCGTTTGGAATTTTAAACAACAGCATTACTAAATAATAAAGTATTCCTATAAGCGCAGAGTCTAAGATCTTGCCTATAAAAAAACTTGAAAAAATAATATCGGCTTTTTTTAATGATTTTCTAAGATAAGAATCTACTTTTAAAGGGAAAAACGCTTTTGACAATCTGTTTATTCTATTTAGAAGGTCATCTTTGCTTAAAAGCATATATATTGCTATAACAGATATTAGTATTATATTTATAACACTTGAAGTGATAATCATAACACCATTTAATACGGATTCTAATAATACACTAGATAAATCAGCTAATTTGCTTAGAATTGATTGTAATGAGTTTTGCAAGTAATTGTAAATAGAGGCAATGATATCATTATTTTTGAGTATGCCTAAATCTAAAGAACTGGAAGAAATATTTGTATTTTGTTTTATATTATCTACAAAATCATTTATGATACTAGTAAAGCTTGGTACAATGATTGCACCTAAAGATATAAATAAAACAATAACTAAAATTATTACTAAAGGTATTGATTTCTTTCTTGAGATTTTGAATTTTTTACTCATAAAACATATAATATGATCTAATATATAGGCCACACAAAAGGCTGCAAAAATAGGTTTAAAAGCTTTTGATAATGCATCCCAAAATAATGGATTACTCATAATCAAATATATTATAATAAGCGAGACAAATAAAATAAAAAGTTCTTTTATGGATAATTCTTTAAATTTGTTCATGTATTTCTCCTTAAGTGAATTTATTTAATACATATTATTATAATTATAATTATATAAAGTTTTTATTCATATAGCAATAAAATAAAGTAATTACAGAAAAAGACCATATTGCGAAAAAACAATATGGTTTAGCAAATATATGATTTTTTTAAGAAAAGAAAAAGAAATGAATTGGTAAGATAAGATGAGTTTATTATTAGAATGTTGAATATAAAAGCTGTAAAATAAAAAATACGCCATCAAATATAAAGGTAAACTTTATATTGATAGACGCCATTGCCTTATCAAATTATTGAACTTTCTAAATGTATTATAATTCATTTTTAAATTATATGCAATAGTTTTTATAATAAAAATATATTTTTTTGCAAGAAAAAAAAGTTGATACTGCATATTGGAAAATTTTAATATAAAAAGAAAATGAATGATGTTAACTTGTTAAGTTTAAAATAAATATATATAATGAAATATAGAGTATAAAGTTTATAGTAAAAAAGGAAGCTAATATATGAGGGAAATATTTGCAATTCATTAAAAGCAATTCATTAGAAGCAAATATATAAATTTATTAATTTTACATTTTTGATACATAGGGAGGAAAAATGAGAAAAATAAATAGTAAAGTAGAAATTACAGAAAAAATAAACGAGTTAGGTGTTGAATTTATTTATCTTCAGTTTACAGATATTTTAGGAGTAATGAAAAATGTATCGATTACAGTAGAACAATTAGAAGATGCCCTTAATAATGAAATAATGTTTGATGGCTCATCTATAGAAGGGTTTGTAAGAATAGAGGAGTCAGATATGTATTTAAGACCTGATTTATCAACTTTTACAGTGCTTCCTTGGTCTAATTATCCTAAAGAAGCTAGATTTATTTGCGATGTATATAAACCAGACGGAACACCTTTCGAAGGATGTCCTAGAAATGTATTAAAAAAAGCACTTAAAAAAGCTAAAGACATGGGATATATTATGAATGTAGGTCCAGAGTGTGAATTTTTTCTATTTCACACAGATGAAAAAGGGGAACCTTCGTTAGAAACTCATGATAATGCAGGGTATTTTGATCTTGCACCTATTGATTTAGGTGGAAATGCAAGAAAGGACATGACTACTAGTTTAAAGGAAATGGGATTTGATATAGAAACATCCCACCATGAGGCAGCACCTGGTCAGCATGAGATTGATTTTAAATATGAAGAGGCATTAACTACAGCGGATAATATAATGACCTTTAAAATGGTTGTGAGAACTATAGCACAAAGGCATGGTTTGCATGCAACATTTATGCCTAAACCTAAAATGGGCATAAATGGTTCAGGAATGCATATAAATATGTCTTTAGCTTCATTAGATGGAGAAAATGAATTTCAACATAAGGAAAATAACCAAGATTTGTCTGATATAGCCTATTATTTTTTAGGAGGGTTAATAAAACATGTAAAAGGGTTTACTGCACTTACTAATCCTACAGTTAATTCATATAAAAGATTAGTTCCGGGATATGAGGCACCAGTTAACGTGGCTTGGTCGTTTAGTAATAGAAGTCATTTAATAAGAATCCCGGCTAAAAGAGGGAAGTATACAAGAATAGAACTTAGAAGCCCAGACCCTACAGCAAATCCTTATTTAGCGTTAGCTGCAATACTAGAGTCTGGAATAGATGGTATAAAAAATAAAATAGAGCCACCTGACCCTGTATCTACTAATATATATAAGATGAGCCAAGAGGAAATGAATGATAAAGGAATTGAAAAATTACCTACTAATTTAAATGAAGCTATAAATAATTTAGGTGAAGACAAGGTTATAATAGACGCACTAGGTGAACAAGTATTTGAAAAATATAGTGATGCAGCTTTGCTGGAATGGAATGAATACTCTAAAAATATATCTCAATGGGAACTAGATAGATATCTAAAAAAGTTTTAGGGTGATGATATGAATCAGTATAAAATAGTAGTAGCAGATAGTGGAGAAAATGATAGACAATATTTAACTGATATGTTAACTAGAAATGGTTATATTGTATATAAAGCTAAAGATGCAGCTAGCACATTAAGAATAACAAGAAGCGTAATGCCAAGTCTTGTTTTAATGGATGTGAACCTAATGGGAATGAATGCTTATGATACGGCTATGATAATAGAAGAAGATAATATTTCTTCGGTATTGTTTATAACAGGTAGTTTGAATAAAAACCTTTATGATAGATTAGAAAAAATGAATATATATGCTTATTTAACAAAACCTGTAAATTCTAGCCAAATAAAACAAGTTGTTGAATTTTCTATTAGAAATTCTATAAAAATAAGGAAACTTAAAGATAAAGTTAAAAAGCTTGAAAATAATTTAGAAGCTAGAAAGAAAATTGAGAGAGCTAAGGGAATTATTTCAAGCAGATTGAAAATATCTGAAGAAGAAGCATATAAATTTTTAAGGAAAAAAAGTATGGATCTTTGTTTGCCAATGGAAATTGTAGCAAACAAAATTTTGAAAGATTATGGGGAAAAATAATTTATTCCCAAAAATATTATTTATATTGACACATTATTACTATTTAATGTAAAATTAGATATAGGACATATTTGAATGGAGAATAGGAAAATGAATGAATCTGCAGTTAAAATAGAAAAGATCATGGAACTTATTATGTCATTGAATGAAGATATGGCAAAACAAAAGAAATATGTAGAAGTTTTAGAAGAAAAAAACACTATTTTAAATACCCTAACAGATGTTAATTTTTATATGGGGAACTCTCTAGAAATTAAAGATATGATAAAAAATATTATAGATGTAGTTTTAGGGGTTTTGGGAGTTACTGCATGTTCTATTTCAATAACTAATGGTTCTAACAGTGAGATTACTGAACAGTGTATAATAAAAGATATGAAAATTGTGACACCAGACAATACGTTGCAAATTGAAAACTTGATAGAAAAAAATGGTGGAGAAATTTTTGTAAATGACTTGTCAAAAAATAATATATGTAATTTAAATAGAGGTAGTTTTATTGCTGTAGAAATTCATAGGAATATTACTAAATACGGATTTATTTCTTTATATTATGATCATCCAGATATTATATCAGAAGCTAAATTAGAGTTTTTTAGACTTTTAGCAGCACAACTTGGAGTTAATATTGAAAATGCTTTTTTATATGAGAAAGTTTCTATAGCTTCAAAAACAGATAACCTTACAAGACTTTATAATAGAACACACCTAAATAAAATTATTTCAGAAGGATGCCTAGAAAACGCTGAAAATATAGGAGTAGTCATGGCAGATATAGATAATTTTAAAAAAGTTAATGACACTTATGGACATTTATTTGGTGATAAAGTACTAAAATTTACTGGAGATTTATTCAATGCAGTGGCTGAGAAATATAAGGGTACAGCATTTAGATATGGTGGAGAAGAAATCATATTAATATTTAAAGATACCGATAAAGCAAACTTAGTAAATGCTGCTGAGGAAATTAGAGATAAATTTTCTAAAAAAATTTTTTTAGTGAATGATTTGAAAGTAAATTTTACATTGAGTCTTGGTGTGTCTAAAATGATTGATTCATCTAGAATTATAGACATGTTTAAACTTATAAATTTAGCTGATGATGCTCTTTATGTAGCAAAGAAAAATGGTAAAAATAGATATGTTTTTTTAGATGGAAATCTTGAATTATATTTAAAATCAAAAAAGGATCTAAATCAATTAGCAGGGAAATATAAGAGGACAAAAGAAGCATTTATGCTTGTAAAAATATCAGTTCCAGTAGATAAAATTTATGAAATTTCAGAGTATAATAAAATTATAGAAATGGCTACTAAATGTTTTAGACAATATGATAATGTATTTTATAATAGTGTAGGCGAGATTTTAGTTATATTAGAAAATATTATTGATGATGAGTTGTTAAAAAATAAGGTAAGTACTATAAAATCTTGTAAAATAGATAAGCTTATTTATGATGATGATTCAGTAAATATAAAGAAATTTTTGAAAATAAAAAGAGATATTGAATAGTAGATTTCTCATAATTTAATTTAAATGTAAAAAAATGTATAAATATAAGTTTTTGTTGTATAAATTCAAAATTAATAGTATAATAATACATAATTAATTATGGTTATTTAAGTAGATTAAAATCATTCATTCTTAAAATTAAAAAAAGAGTGGACGATTTTTTTTTATAAAGATGAAAAGGAGAGATGACGTAAAATGGAACCAAAAAGAGAACAATGGAATTCAAAAATGGGCTTCATACTTGCGGCGATTGGGTCAGCTGTAGGATTGGGAAATATATGGAGATATCCATATATGGTTTATTCAAATGGAGGTGGAGCATTTCTGATACCATATTTTGTTGCTATATTTACAGCCGGTATACCGATTGTAATATTAGAATACGGATTTGGACACAAATACAGAGGGTCTGCACCGTTAGCATTTGCAAGAGCTAATAAAAAATATGAATGGCTAGGTTGGTTGCCAAGTGTTGGGTCATTTATGATTTTGACTTATTATACTATTATATTAAGTTGGGCGTTAAATTATGTTGGCTTAGCCTTTAGTAAGGGTTGGGGCCAAGATACGAATGCATTTTTCTTTAATGATTTCTTAAAAATTTCTGCAGGACCATCTCATTTAGGTGGAGTAAGACCAATAATAATATTAGGTATTACATTATTATGGGTAATAAATTGGTTTATATGTTTTAACGGTGTTTCTGGTGGTATAGAAAAATTAAATAAAATATTACTTCCAACACTTGTTATTATAATGATAATAATAGCTATAAGAGGAATAACATTACCTGGTGCAAGTTTAGGATTAAATAAATTATTTACTCCTGATTGGTCTAAAGTAATGGATCCTAAGGTATGGATTAGTGCCTATGGCCAAGTATTTTATTCATTAAGTCTTGCAATGGGAATATTGATAACATATTCTAGTTATTTACCAGAAAAAACTGATATAAATAATTCCGCTTTAATTACTGCTTTTGCAAACAGTGGATTTGAATTTTTGTCAGCTATAGGAGTTTTTGCTATTTTAGGATATATGGCTACAACTCAAGGGGTTGGAGTTGACGAAGTTGCAACTCAAGGTATTGGTCTTGCTTTTGTTGTTTTCCCAAAAGTATTTTCAATGATGGGTTCTATAGGAACAGTTTTTGGTGTTTTATTTTTCTTATGTCTTGTTTTTGCAGGGTTAACCTCTTGTGTTTCATTGATAGAAGCTTTTTCAGCAGCTGTAATTGATAAAACAGGAGTATCAAGAAAGAAAATTGTTACTATAACAGCAGTAGGTGGGTATATTATAAGTATTATATATACTACAGGCGCTGGTCTGTACTTCTTAGATATAGTAGATGCATTTATAAATTCATATAGTATATTAATTGTAGGGTTAATAGAATGTATTGTTTTAGGTTGGGTAATTGGAGCAAAAAATATTAGAGAACATAATAATTCAATGTCTATTTACAGTATAGGAAAATGGTGGGATGTATTAATTAAATATGTAACTCCTATTATGTTAACATATATTATTATAACTAATTTTATAAACGAAATGAAAAATCCATATGGTGGTTATCCACGTTCAGCCTTAATGATAATAGGTGGTGGAATATTAATAGTTATAGTTGTATCATCTATTATAGCTAGTAAAAGACCTTGGAAAAAAGGAACTCTTGACCTTGAAGGACAGGAGGTGAAATAGGTGACTAAGACTTCTATAATATTTTTCGCTGTTGGTGCTACAATTTTATGGGGAGGACTTGCTGTTTCTCTAATTATTGGATTGAAAGAAAAAAAATAATATTAAAAAAGACTGCCGATTAATTTGGCAGTCTTTTATATATTTTTTTCTTATATTAATGTATAATAACTTTAAAAAATTTGTTATATAGTATAAAATATTATAAGAGAGAAATGTTGTAAAATATAAAATTAAAAAGGAGCTTAAATATGAGCATAATAAAAGAAGTTTATGGAAAAACAAGTAAAGGAGAAGAGGCAAATATATATACTCTTTCAAATAAAAATGGGATGAAAGCTAAAATAACTAATTATGGTGCTATTGTTCAATCTTTATTTGTACCTGATAGAAATGGTGTTTGTGAAGATGTAGTTCTTGGCTATGACAATTTAGAAAGTTATTTTACAAATCCGGGTTATTTTGGAGTTATTGCAGGAAGATATGCAAATAGAATTGCAAATGCTAGTTTTAAATTAAATGATAAAGAATATAATTTAGCTAAAAATGATGGTAATAATCATCTTCATGGTGGAATAAAAGGATTTAATAAAGTTTTATGGAAGGCTGAAATTATAGAGGAAAATGGAGAAGAGAGTTTATCATTATCTTATAAAAGTGTAGATATGGAAGAAGGATATCCTGGAAATTTGAATGTTAAAGTTATTTATACTGTAACAGAAGATAATGAACTTAAAATAGAATACAAAGGAATTTCTGATAAAGATACTATAGTTAATTTGACAAATCATTCATATTTCAACCTTAATGGCTATGGAAGTGGTGATGTTTTAAATCATGATTTAATGATAAATGCAGATAATTTTACAGTGATAGACAAAGAAGCGATTCCAACAGGAGAATTAAGAAAAGTTTTTGGTACTCCTTTCGATTTCACAAAATTAAAAAAGATAGGTAAGAATATAGATGATTCTTATGAACAGGTTAAATCTTCTAGTGGATATGATCATAATTTTGTTATAAATGACGAGGGAGAAAAACTTAAAAAAACAGCTTACGCCATAGGAGATAAGAGTGGTATAACTATGGAAGTATATACTACAAAACCAGGTGTTCAATTATATACAGCTAATTTTTTAGATGGGTCCGAAATAGGCAAGAATTCTACACCTTGTAATGAAAGGAATGGTTTTTGTTTAGAAACTCAACATTATCCAGATTCTATCAATCAGAATAATTTTCCAAGTCCTATAATAAAAAAAGGTGAAGAATACAATTATTTAACAATATATAAATTTTCAAATAAATAATTTATTTGATAATAAGGAATATAATTAATAAAAAAAATCAAAATAAAAAAAATCAACAGATAAAGAATAAATAGCAAAATAGTGCTATTTATTCTTTATTTTTTTATAAATAATAAAAAAAATAAAGGGTAAACTACATTAGAATACCTTATTTATGAAAGGAGTATATTTATGAAAAAGAAAAAAACAAGGCTAGTTTTATTGTTAGTTTTTCTTATTATTCCTAAAAATATAGTAAATGCGCAAGATTCAAATTATATTAGTAATGCTAAACGAGACATTTTATGTTTGATGATGGCCTATCCAGATTTTATAGATGATGTAGTTATAGAAGATAATAAAATATATTTAGTTATGAAGTCTAAAGAAAGAATACTTTATGATGATAAAATAAATAAAAATTATAGCGATAAAATATATAATGCTGATTTGCAAGATACATTAGAACAGCTCTACCCTATGAATATAAGTAAAAAAATAATGAATGAAAATTTTGATCCAGGTAGATTTAGAAACTATTCTTTGCTAAATTGTTTATATGGAAAATCCGAAAATGAAATTGGTAAAAATTTGGTAAATGTAAATATTGGTTATACCAATGCTTATTTCAATAAAAATAATGAAGCGGCGAATTCTTTAGAGAATGCTATGAAAGAATTAGTTTCGCTTACTAAAAGGGATAAAAATACTTATAATTTTATTTTCCCTTGTTCAGGCACTTATAATTATAGGTATATTTCAGGCACTAATTTGTTAAGTCCACATTCCTATGGGATAGCCATAGATTTAAAATATCATGATAATGACTATTGGAAGTGGAATACAAAGGAAGCGGGTGAGAAAAGATTAACTTCTTATCCAAATGAGATAGTAGAAATATTTGAAAATAATAATTTTGTTTGGGGAGGAAAATGGAACCATTTTGATATTCTTCATTTTGAGTATAGACCAGAAATTATATTAAAATCCAAATATTTTAGCAATAAATCAGATAGTAAGAATTGGTATGATGGTGCTCCTATAGAAGATGAATTAGTAAAAAATATTATAACTAAAATAGATAAAATCATTTAATTTAAAGGGGATATATTATGAGATATAAGCTTAAAGGAGTTTTAGTATATTTAGTTATTTTATCTATAAGTTTTTATTTTAGTTTTGATAAAGTTGTTGGTAAGGATAAATATAGCGATGAGGAAATAAAAAATATAATAAATCAATTGTTTGTAATAAGAGATAAGGCAATACTTGAAAATGATTTAGAAGCAATAGAATTGCTATATAATGTTGAAGACAAATATGGTGAATGGTCGTATGATTATGAACTAAGACGGATAAAATATTTAAAAAACTGGGGAGATAAGCAAGGAATAAAATTTACTGATATTTCTCCTAATATAAAAATAAATAATGTAAAAGCTAAAGAGAATGGTTATCTGATTAATTTAATTTGTTCAACAGAGTATAATTATGTATATGAAGGAAAGGAAGATATAAATAGTTCTAGTATAGGAACATATCATCTTATCCAAATTAATAATAAGGATGGGCATTGGATTATTATAAAAGATTGGTATAAAGATCCTTTTGGTGATTCTCTTAATTTAGAAAAAATAGATTCAGAATCTATAAATAAATATATATTAGCACAAAATACTAGAGATTTATCTAATATAGGGGAAAGAAGAACAAATGCTATAAAATATGCAATGGAGTTTTCTGGAGCAGCTGATTTGAAACAATATAACCCAGAGTATAGAGATTATAATCCTCAAGGAGGAGACTGTGCTAATTTTGCTTCTCAAATTTTACATGAAGGAGGAAATTTTAAAAAAAATAGTTCCTGGAATTATGATGGAGGCGGAGCTACTGGTTCTTGGCTTAATGCAGATAAATTCAAAAATTATATGATTTATAGTGGGAGAGGTTCGCTGATTGCTTATGGTAATTATGAGAAAGTATATAAGGAATCCTATAAGCTACTTCCAGGAGATTTTGTAGCTTATGAAAAAAAAGGAGATATTATCCATATTTCTACTGTAACAGGAGCTGATTCAAAGGGGTATAGTTTGGTTACATGTCATAACACAGATAGAAACAATGTGCCTTGGGACCTTGGCTTTAGTAATAAGAATATGAAGTTTTATTTAGTAAGGGTTAATTATTAAAATCAGGTTAAAATTAAGTATATACTATAAAATAAAAATAAAATAGGATATAATAATAAGTAGTTGTTATTTTAAAACAAGTTGGATGGGGGTAATTATGAAAATTTTATTAGCTACTGATACATTTTATCCTATGATAAATGGAGTGGTAACTTCTACTACAACTCTATATAAGGAACTTATAGCACTTGGCCAGGATGTTAGAATATTAACATTATCCGAAGATGGAAATGAAAGATTTGAAAATAATATATATTATTTAAAATCAATAAAAATCAATATATATCCAGATGCTAGGTTAAGTCTTAGGTCAAATTCTGAGTTGATTAATCAAATTGAAATTTGGAAACCTGATATTATTCATACTCAAACCGAATTTTCAATTATGATGATAGCAAGAAAAATATCTAATAAAATCGGGATTCCTTTAATTCATACATATCATACTATGTATGAAGATTATACAAATTTTCTAATAAAAAGTAAAAGAATAAATAAAAAATTAGTAAGTCAAATAATAAAGCAAATGTTAGGAAGATTTTCAGCAGTTATTGCACCAACTGATAAAACAGCTAAAACTTTGATTGAATATAATATTACTGCGCCTATATATACAATACCTACAGGACTAGAATTGAGTAAATTTAGTAAAATGGTTGAAGAAGAAGAATATATAAACAATAAAAAGAAATATAATCTTATAAACCACAAGACTTTAGTTTATTTAGGAAGAGTTTCGGAAGAAAAAAATATTGAAGAGTTAATAAGTTATATTAATAATAATAAAGAATATTTTAATGATAAGAACTTCCTTATTGTAGGGGGAGGGCCTAATTTAAAAAAATTAATAGCTTTAGTAGATAAATATGAAATAAATAGTATTGTTAAATTTACTGGGATGGTAGAACCAGATGAAGTTTATAAGTATTATAAACTTGGTGATATTTTCATCACCGCATCTACTACTGAAACTCAAGGATTAACATATATTGAGGCTATGGCTAGTGGTTTGCCAGTTGTATGCAGAAAAGATGAGTCTGTGGAAGAACTTATTTTAAATTATGATAATGGATTTAAATATGAAAATGAAGAAGAATTTTTTAAAACAATAAAAAATATTTTTGAAGACAATAAATTGTATGAACAAATGTGCATAAAAAGTTTAGACAAAGCTAAAGAATATTCTAGTACAATATTTGGACAGAGTGTTTTAAAAGTTTATCAATCTACAGTAGACGGATATAAATATATAGAAAGTCAAGACCTTGAAGATGATTACAATTTTATATCTTTATTAAATGAAATATTGCCTATTTCTGATATTAAGGATAATATTACTTCTTATTTGGGAGATTCAAAAGATAAAATTGTATTTAGAGTAAAAAAACTTAAAGATGGTTCTATTGAAGTAAACCAATCACTTAAAAATAGAATAACAAGGGTAAGTAAAAAAATAAAAATAAGAAAAAGAAATTAAGGATACAGAATCCTTAATTCTTATTTCTTGTTCCTTGTTCAGCGGCTAATTTACTAGAATTACCTCTTGCCATATATCCGTTTTTTGAATGTTTACTATCTTCACTATTTGCTTTCATACTTGTGTTTTTAGAGTCTGGATTTTTGTTAGAACTCATGTAATCACTCCTTATTTGAATAATATAATACAAGGTTAGTTTAAACATATATTAAAAAAATATTCACTATATTTGATTTATTATAAAAAATAATATATAATAATTTTAATATATATTATTAAGGCAGAGATTAGAGAGCCGTGTAAAGTAGAAGATACTCTTTTATTTTGCGCATTTTTTTTGCTTTTTTCTATTTAAAATTAAAACGTTTGCAATAAGGAGGATATTAAATGACTAAATATATTATGGCATTAGACCAAGGTACAACAAGTTCAAGATGTATATTGTTTAATAAAAAAGGAGAAATAATAAGCCAAGCGCAAAGGGAATTCAAGCAGATATATCCAAAGGCTGGATGGGTTGAACATGATCCAATGGAAATATGGGCAACTCAATTTAGTGTAGCAACGGAGGCTATGGCTAAAATAAATGCTAAGGCTGAAGAAATAGCTTCTATTGGTATTACAAATCAAAGAGAAACTACTATAGTTTGGGATAAGAGGACAGGCATACCTGTTTATAATGCTATAGTTTGGCAGTGTAGAAGAACAGCCTCTACATGTGATGATTTAAAAGCTATGGGGTTGGACAAGACAATAAGAGAAAAAACAGGTCTTATGCTAGATGCTTATTTTTCAGGGACTAAGATAAAATGGATATTGGATAATGTAGAAGGCGCTCGGGAAGAAGCTGAAAAAGGAAATTTGGTATTTGGTAATGTAGATACTTGGTTGATTTGGAATTTAACTAAAGGAAAAATTCACGTAACCGATTACACTAATGCTTCTAGAACTATGATATATAATATCCACGATTTGAAATGGGATGAAGAATTACTAGAACAATTAGATATTCCAAAATCTATGCTTCCAGAGGTTAAACCTTCAAGTTATGTATATGGTGAAGCTGATGAGGCACTATTTGGTGCACCTATACCAATAGCAGGTGATGCAGGTGACCAACAAGCAGCTTTATTTGGGCAGACTTGTTTTAAAGCAGGAGAAGCAAAAAATACTTATGGAACAGGCTGTTTTTTATTAATGAATACTGGTGAAAAACCTGTAGAGTCTAAAAATGGATTATTGACAACTATAGCAGTAGGTATTGATGGAAAAGTTGAATATGCTTTAGAAGGAAGTGTGTTTATGGCTGGAGCATCTATTCAATGGTTAAGAGATGAAATGAGAATGATAAAATCAGCTTCTGAAACTGAGAAATATGCTACAGCAGTAGAAGACACAAATGGTGTCTATGTGGTCCCAGCCTTTGTTGGACTAGGAGCTCCTTATTGGGACCCTTATGCTAGAGGAACTGTTGTAGGGCTTACAAGAGGCGCTAAAAAGGAGCACTTTATAAGGGCAACACTAGAAGCTTTAGCTTATCAGACTTATGATGTTTTAAAAGCAATGGAAGAAGATTCAGGAATAGAACTTAAAAATTTAAGCGTTGATGGAGGAGCTAGTGCAAATAATTTCTTGATGCAATATCAAGCTAATGTTTTAGGTGTTGAAGTAAATAGACCAGAGGTTATTGAAACTACTGCTTTAGGTGCAGCGTACCTTGCTGGAATTGCTGTTGGGTATTGGAAAAATAGAGATGAAGTTTTAAGTAATTGGTCTATAGCTAGAACATTTAAATCCGATATGAACGAAGAAGATAGAGAAGAAGTTTTAATTGGTTGGCATGAAGCTGTAAATAGATCTAGAAGTTGGTGTGCTAGTGAATAGAACCTGTTAAAAAACTATCAATTATTGACAATGAAAATTGCAGTGTTAAAATGTTAGTATAAATTAAAAAAATATTTGGCTGTGATGCAGAGAGCCTTAACGACGGGAAGCTTGTACTTCTTTTAGTTAGGGCTTTTTTAATATTAAAGGAGGATTATTATGTATGATATAACAATAATTGGAGCAGGTGTTATAGGCTGCAATATTGCAAGGGAATTATCAAAATATGATTTAAATATTTGTGTTGTTGAAAAATCAATTGACGTTGCATCTGGAACTACAAAGGCAAATAGTGCTATTATTCACGCAGGTCATGATGCAAAACCAGGTACACTAAAAGCAAAATTGAATGCTAGAGGAAATTTAATGTATGACAAATTATCAGAAGAATTAGATTTTCCTTTTAAAAGGAATGGTTCTTTGGTTCTATGTTTTGATAAAGAGGGAGTCTCTGTGTTAGAAGAATTAAATAAACAGGGACAAGAAAATGGTATTAAAGATCTTGAAATTTTAGACAAAGAAAGATTATTTGAAATGGAACCAAATTTAAATAAAAATGTTTATGCTGCATTATATGCGCCTACAGGTGGAATAGTTTGTCCTTATGAAATGACTATCGCACTAGCAGAAAATGCTTATGACAATGGAGTTATATATAATTTTGAAACTAGAGTTTTAGATATTAGAAAAGATGATGAAGGATTTATTATTACTACAAATAAAGAAGAAATAAAAACAAAACTTATAATAAACGCAGCAGGAGTTTTTGCAGATAATATAAACAAT
This sequence comes from Clostridiaceae bacterium, assembly GCA_041821285.1. Lineage (GTDB taxonomy): Bacteria > Bacillota > Clostridia > Clostridiales > Clostridiaceae > JAJBWD01. Next base: position 17,560 of record JBGUER010000009.1, on the reverse strand, counting down.
ATGGTTAGTGAAATAAAATTTAATATAATTCCAAGAAAAGGTGAGTACTGTCTATTTGATAAAGAAGCTGGAGCGTTAACAACTAAAACGCTATTTCAAATTCCAACTAAAATGGGTAAGGGCGTTTTAATAACTCCTACAGTAGATGGTAATCTATTAATTGGACCAAATGCTATAGATATTCAAGATAAAGATGATTTAAATACTACTAAAGAAGGATTAGATGATGTTTTAGATAAAGCCAAAATTACATTAAATAATATCCCATCAAGGCAGATAATAACATCATTTTCAGGACTTAGAGCACATTCTGATGTAGGAGATTTTATAATCGGAGAAAGAGAGGACGTGCCTAATTTTATTAATGCAGCTGGAATTGAATCGCCAGGATTATCTAGTTCTCCTGCTATAGCTGAGATGGTTGAAGAGATTGTTTTTGAAAAATTAAATCCTAAAAAGAAAGATAATTATAATCCTATTAGAAAAGGAATACCAAAATTTAGAGAGTTAAACAATGAAGAAAGAAAAAAACTAATAAAAGAAAATCCTTTATATGGCAAGATAATATGCAGATGTGAAACTGTAACTGAAGGCGAAATAGTTGAAGCTATGAAAAGACCTCTTGGAGCCAAAACTTTAGATGGTATAAAAAGAAGGACAAGGGCTGGTATGGGAAGATGTCAATCAGGATTTTGTTCCACTAAATTGGTTGAAATAATGGCTAGAGAATTAAATATGTCACCAACGGATATAACTAAATATGGTGGAAATTCTAATATACTTATTGGTGAAAATAAAGATAATAATTTATAAACTTTGGAGGGGTTATTTTGAAAGAATATGATATAGTAATATTAGGCGGTGGTCCTGCAGGACTAGCAGCTGCTATAGCGGCTAAAGAAGAAGGAATAGACAATATACTTATTTTAGAAAGAGATAGAGAACTAGGTGGTATATTAAATCAATGTATTCATAATGGATTTGGTCTTCATACATTTAAAGAAGAATTAACAGGGCCAGAATATGCCCAAAGATTTATAGATAAAGTAGATGAACTTAAAATTCCTTATAAATTAAACACCATGGTTCTTGATTTTAATGAAGATAAAATAATAACAGCTGTTAATGAAATAGATGGTATATTAGAAATAAAGGCTAAAGCAGTTATTCTTGCAATGGGATGTCGTGAAAGACCAAGAGGCGCCATTAACATACCAGGGAGCAGATGCGCTGGAATATATACAGCAGGAACTGCGCAAAAATTCGTTAATATGCAAGGATATATGCCAGGAAAGGAAGTTGTTATTTTAGGTTCTGGAGATATTGGACTTATAATGGCAAGAAGAATGACACTTGAGGGTGCAAAAGTAAAAGCAGTTGTAGAACTTATGCCATATTCAAGTGGATTAAAAAGAAATATAGTTCAATGTTTAGACGATTTTAATATTCCTTTAAAACTTTCTCATACTATTATAGATATAGAAGGAAAAGATAGAGTTTCAGGGGTTACTATAGCTAAGGTAGATGAAAATAGAAATGTAATAGAAGGATCTAAGGAATACATCCCTTGCGATACTTTATTATTATCTGTAGGACTTGTGCCAGAAAATGATTTATCTAGAAAAGCTGATATAGAACTTAGTCCAATCACTGGAGGAGCTTTTGTAAATGAAAGTCTTCAAACTAATATTGATGGAATATTTGCTTGTGGTAATGTACTACATGTTCATGATTTAGTTGATAATGTAACAACTGAAAGTTATATTGCAGGAAAAAATGCAGCTAAGCATGTTAAAGGACAAATATTAAAAGAAGCTTCTATAGAACTTGTAGCTACTGATGGAGTTAGATATACAGTTCCTAAAAATATAAATCCAGAAAATATAGAAAAAGATATAAGTGTTAGATTTAGAGTAGGTCAGGTTTATAAAGATAGCTATATTTCAGTTTATTTTGATGATGAAAGAGTTTTTCATATTAAAAAGAGAATATTAGCACCTGGTGAGATGGAAGATGTTAAATTAAAAAAAGAAATGTTTGATAAATATCCTAAGTGCAGCAAAATAACAATAAAAGTGGAGGAGGTGTAATTATGAAAACAATTAGAGAACTAACTTGTATAAATTGTCCAATAGGTTGTTTGTTAGAAGTTGAAATAGAAGATGGACAGGCAATAAAAGTTACTGGAAATGGTTGTAAAAGAGGAGAAATCTATGGCAAGAAGGAAGTTACTAATCCTACAAGAATAGTTACATCTTCTGTTAAGGTTTCAGGTGGAGTACTAAATACAGTATCAGTAAAAACAGAAAAAGACATACCTAAAGAAAAAATATTTAGTTGCGCAGCTGCGTTAAAAGGAATTGTAGTTAAGGCACCAATAAATATAGGTGATATTATATTAGCTAATGTAGTAGATACAGGAGTTAATATTGTAGCTACTAAGAAAATAGAAAAAAGATAAAACAAGAGCCTTTCTTTTTAGAAAGGCTCTACTAATTTCCCTTTATACAAGTTTCGTTCTTCGATTTTAATTTTTAGTTTTTTCTCATAGGTTTTTAGTATATGAACTTCTGATTTTGTTACAATAGAAATTGCTGTACCAGTTTTATTAGCTCTACCAGTTCTACCAACTCTATGAAGATATTCATTAGGATCTTCCGGCAAATCTAAATTAAATATATGGGATATATCTTCTATATGAAGACCTCTTGCTGATAAATCAGAAGATACTAAAAGATCAATTTTACCCATTCTAAATGATTCTAACGCACTTTGTCTTTCTTCTTTTGAAGCTTTTCCATACATTGCATAAGCTTTAACTTTATGAAATTGAAGTTTGGCAGTAGCTATTTCTATTTCACCTACCTTATTTATGAAAGCTATTGATTTAGTTGGTTCTACTGCTGCTATTAATTTTCTTAATGCGTCTACCTTATCTCTTCTTTCTACAGTAATATAGAAATGACTTATGTTAGAATTTAAAACTGTATTATCATCTATAATGATAAGTTCAGGTTTTTTCATGAGCCCTTTTGCGCTTTCTATAGTTTTACTATTTACTGTTGCTGAAAATAACATAAGTTGTCTATCCCTTAAAGTTGTTTTTATTACATCTTTTATTTTGGATATGTTATTTACGTCTAGAAGTCTATCACCTTCGTCTATAACTATTGTTTTTACAGTATGAGCTTTTAATTTTTTTAGCTTGATAAGGTCATATACTCTATTTGCAGAACCTACAACGATGTTAGGTTTCATTTTTAATTTTTCTATTTGTTTTTTTATATTTACGTCTCCAATAATAGATAAAGCTGTTATGTATGAATTTGAGTTAGCAGCTAAAAGTTTGATATCTCTTTCTATTTGCATAACAAGTTCGTGAGTTGGTGCTAGGATAATAGCCTGAGTTTCTCGCTCCTTGTCTATCTTTTGGAATATAGGTATAAGATAGGCTAAAGTTTTCCCACTTCCAGTTGCAGACCTGCCTATTATATCTTTATTTAACAAGGCTTTAGGTATAACTTCTGTTTGGATTTTTGTGGGAATTAAGATGTTATCCTTTTTTAAACCTTCTATTATATTTTTATTTATATTTAATTCTTCAAAACTATTAATCATTAATTTCTCCTTTGATTTAAAATCTTCGATAATTTGTTATAAGTTTATCCTTTTCATTATATATTATGCATAATAATAGTTCAACTTATTATTAGCAGAGTGAAAAAACACATTTATAATCAATATCCAAATTAGGATAATAATAGTATAATTATTATAAATACTTTAGTTTAAATGAGAAAATATATTCATAAAGGAGAAATAATATTATGGGAAATATTTTGGCAGTTGCAGGTCCAAATTCAAAGTACAAATTACCTAATGCTGAACCAGCAGGTTTTTGGGCAGGCTTATGGCATGGTTTAATAGCACCTATCACATTTCTAATATGTATATTCAATCCTGATGTACGTATATATGAAACAAATAATGTAGGACGTTTATATGATTTTGGGTTTATACTTGGAATTTTAAGTTCAATTGGAGGTGTGATGGAAAAATAAAGTGCTGTAAATTCTAATATCACAAATAGTATAGTGCTTTTTACAAAACATTTAATAGAGAGAGGTAACTTTAATTTTTTTTCTCTTGATTTTTTTTAGAATGATAAAATAGATATTATTATAAATTTGAATACTACACATCAATATTCACTTATATTGTATCAAAAGAATAATCTAAAAATGTTTTATATTCAATGGAGTACCGTTGGTTGAAATTCAATGGAAATAATGAAATGTTGGAACCAATTGATATGGATGAGATAGTAGATAATAGACAATAATTTTACAAAATTATAAAGGAAAATATAAATATGATAATAATAAATTTATAGAGGCATTTTATGGGAAATGATAAAAAATATCCAATTTGGGGATGTGAAGAGATTGGTCAAGGGAAACAAGGTGGCTACGGTGTTATTATAACTGTTAATAATAAGTGGACTAGGTCTGTAATAATATCAGATATTTGTACACAATGCGGTTATATTCTATCTATGAAAGTAAAAAACCCAGAAAAGTTTAAGAAAAAGAAATAATATAGAAATTTTCTAAGTTGCGATGCAATAGTAAAAAAATATGACATACCATTGTCATATTTATAATGGTATTATTGAGTTGAAATGTGAGAATAGAGTTTTTAAGTTTTTGAAGGAGGAGTATTATATGGATTGTAATATTAAATCGATTTATCTTTGTGTTGTTGATATGGATAGGGCGATTGCTTTTTATGAGAATTTATTAGAGCAAACTGTAACTGTTCGTGATGATATTTATAGTGTGTTCGATATTAATGGTTTTCGTTTAGGATTGTTTGCTTATCAAAAAATGAACGAACAGCATACTTTTGGTAGTAATTGCATTCCAAGTTTAGAGGTTAATAGCATTGATGTTTTAAAAAGTAAATTATCTAAATTAAAAATTGTGTTTCCATTAACGCAAATTAGAATTAATTGGGTGGCGGAGGTTGAGGATAGCGAGGGTAATCATATTGAAATTACAACTCCTGATAACCATAAAAAATGAACATATTCTTATAGGTGAAAAATTAAAAAAAATGTAGTAGAATATTACTAGATAAGATTGTAAGTAGAAATTCATATATAATAAAAAAACTAAGAAGGTGAGTGAAGGACATGTTTACATCAGATATATTTTATATAATAGTTGGTGATAAAAGTTTAATTATAAAAAAACAGGGCGAAAAGTTACAAGAGATAATAGAATTTATATCATTTATACCTAATGTTCCATTTTATTGTCATTTGTTTGATGAAGATAAAAATTATATAGAAGAGATGAAAAGTCTAGTAAAAAAACTAAAGATAAAAAATGCAATGGTTATTGTTCCAGATGACTCTATAGATCTTGAAATAGATAGAAGACTTTTTATTGAGTTTTTTATGAGATGTGGAGTAAGAAAAGTTAATTTAAAATCCCAATGCTTTCTTTTAAGTTTAGAAGACAAAAAATATATATCTATTTCTAGAACTACAAGGACTATAGTTTTGCAATATATTGCTAATAATAAATCCATTGCTAAAAAATATTATGATAAGAATTATCTAGATATTAAGCAAATTGCATTAGATTCGAAACATCTTCATGCGGATTATGAATACGATAGTATACCTGTATACATAAATAATATAAATAACGATATGGAAAAATATGAAGATGTCGGAATACTAATTTCTTTTGATGATTTTATAACTAATACTATGAACAGTTGAATAATTTATTAGATTAGGATATTTTAAGATTATAAAAAAATTATACTAAAGAGTATAAAAGAAAGGATGGAAATAAAAGATGTCAGAAAAAATATTAACAATGAAATTATTAAAAGAAAAATATGGGGTTTGTAGGTTGGACAATATTGATGAAATTCCTACATGGGCAAAATATGGCGAATTTTATTCTATAACAAAAACATCAGATGAATTATCAATTGTATGTAGTGAACAGGATATTCCTGATGATATTAAGTGTGAAAAAGATTGGAGAATTCTAAAAATTCAAGGACCGTTAGATTTTTCGCTAATTGGAATTCTAGCTTCAATTAGTACAATATTAGCACAAAAGGGAATAAGTATATTTGCTATTTCTACCTATGATACAGACTATATTCTTCTTAAAGATACTGATTTAGATAATGCCATAGAAGCATTAGTTAATGAAAGATATGAAGTTATAAAATAATTAACAACAAAAAAATTTGTAATGCATGTAATAAAAGGAGTTTTATGAGAACTTTAAATATAAATATAAAGGAAAATTGTAAGAAAAATAAAAAACATTTTAATTATTGTGTTGGAGGCGGTAGAGCTTATGAAAGTTTACTTGCTGAAAATCAAAAACATCTTAAAACTGTTAAAGATGAATGTGGTTTCAGATATTTTAGATTTCATGGATTGTTACATGATGATATGGCAGTTTGTATTTTAAATAAAAAAGGTGAAATTGAATATAATTGGCAATATGTAGATCTTTTATTTGATTATTTGGTTGATATAGGAATGAAAGTTTTTGTGGAATTTAGTTTTATGCCATATCCTTTGGCGTCAGGGAAAGAAACTATATTTTACTGGAAAGCAAATATTACAATGCCAAAGAATTTAAAAGATTGGTTTGAGCTAATAAAAGCGCTTGTAAATCATTGGGTGGATAGATATGGAGCTAATGAAGTAAGAACTTGGCTATTTGAGGTTTGGAATGAACCTAATCTGAAATATTTCTTTGCTTCAAATAATCCATTTGATGATTATATGAAATTATATGATTATACTGTTAGGGCTGTTAAGAGTGTTGATAATAGTCTAAAAGTAGGGGGACCTGCGACTGCTGACAGCGAATGGATTGATGAATTTATTGAAACTTGTTATAGAGAAAATATTCCAGTTGATTTTGTTTCTACTCATACTTACGGTGTAGATGGCAGTTTTGATGAATATGGAGTTCAATTAACAACTTTAATAGCAAATGAAAAATCTATTACAAATGATATTATTTCTACATATAAACGTGTGAAAAAATCAAAAATTCCAGATTTGCCTATTCATTATACAGAATGGAGTACTAGTTATTCATCTAGAGATAATGTTCATGATTCATACATAGAAGCTTCTTTTTTACTTACAAGAATTAAAGATAGTGAGGAATATGTTGATTCAATGTCCTATTGGACAATGAGTGATATTTTTGAGGAAGCATCCCCAGGGCCTAGCCATTTTCATGGTGGTTTTGGACTTCAAAATATACAAGGAATTAAGAAACCTGCTTTTTTTGTTTATAAATATTTAAATATGTTAGGTGATATTAAAATTCAGTGTTCAGATAAATCTTCATTTATATGTAAAAATGAAAATGGTGTACAGATTTTATTTTGGGATTATACTATACTTAATCAGGATTGTCCCAATCAGGATTTTTTTGTTAAGGATTTACCTTCAAAATATAAACAGGATATAGAGATTGTTATTTCAGGTTTGAAAGAGGGTAAATATAAGCTTAATGTTTATGGCGTAGGATATCAAATGAATGATGCTTATTCAGAGTATTTAAAAATGAAATTTAATGGAACAATGTCAAGACAACAGGTTAATATTATCAAAAACAATTGTTCAGGTAATTCAATTCACTCAGAAGATATTTATATAGAGGAAAATAAAGAATTTAAATATATAAGAAAAATACGTGAAAATGATGTTGTTTTGATTACTATAGATAAATAATAATATAAAAATGCAGCGATTGTGAACTGATCCCAATAAGTTAGACCTAAAAAATCCAACTTATTGGAGGTCAGTTTTTTAATTGTTTTTAGTGTTTGACCAGAAGAAAACATACCACTTACTAGTAATAATACACCACTTACTCTTCCTGTATTTACAAGTAGAAAGGTAATTAATATAATAGTAAATATAGGGAGTGTAAATATGAAAATACGAATTGAAGTAGAAAATCAAATTAAAGAAACCGAAGTTATTATCAGATGTAGTAAACTAAGTGAAGAGGTTAAAAATATTCAAATTATGCTTGAAGATATGATATATCTAAAGAAATGCATAGTTTTTTACAAAGGTGAAGTTGAGTACTATATTTCTTTGGAAAAAATATTGTTTTTTGAAACAGAAAAAAATGGTGTTTGTGCACATACCATTGACAATGTATACAATGTGAAATATAAGCTTTATGAACTTGAAGAATTATTGCCGGGATATTTTCTAAGAGTTTCAAAATCAACAATCCTAAATGTAAATCATATTTACTCCTTAACACACAGTTTATCATCATCAAGTAAGGTTGAATTTCAAAATACTCATAAACAGGTATATGTTTCAAGATATTATTATAAACCATTAAAAATTAAATTATTAGAAAAGAGGAAATGATATGAAAAGAGGAAATGATATGAAAAGAAAAAATATTTTTTGGGGAGTTTTGTTTGTATTAGCGGGTATAGTTTTGGTTGTAAGCAAACTTGGATTCTTTCCAGGTGTGAATGCGTTAAGTATGATACTTACAGTCTTTTTAGTAATAGTTATTGTGAAAAGTATATTTCATTTAAATTTTATAGGTATTCTTTTCCCATTAGCATTTATCTGCATAATATATGACAAGCAATTAGGAATTACAGCAATCACTCCATGGACTGTATTGTTTGCAGCATTACTTGGCAGCATTGGTCTTTCAATGATTTTTCATAAACACATTAAATGGGGTAATACTAAATTCAACAATGAAGATTATAAATTTGAGAAAATTGATGTGGAAGATGAAGGCAATATTGCATTTAAAAATTCATTTGGTGCATGCATAAAATATGTAAATACAGATAAGTTTGAGCAGGCACAGTTTGATTGTTCTTTTGGAGCTATGAAGGTGTATTTCGATAATGCAAATATGATTAAAGACAATGCTGTAGTGAAAATTGATGCTTCTTTTTCAGGAGTAGAATTATATATACCAAAAACTTGGAATGTTGAGGATAAAACAACCGTATTTCTAGGCGGTGTCAGCGAAAAAAATAGAAGTAATCAAGAAACAATAAATAAATTAACGCTGGTTGGTAATATTAGTTTTTCAGGAGTAGAAATAATTTATATCTAAAATGAATTTGATTTTAAATAATAAAAAAGATGCCTAGGTTAGCCTTTTAGGGTTAAACTTTGGCATCTTTTTCTGTAGCTAAATTAATTAAATTCAACTTTTAAATCTTCAGCATAATCATAAGAAATCAAATCATCAATAGTTGGAATCCCATTCCAATAAAATAACTTGTAATAAATACCATTTAAAAGTTATAATATAGCAGTAAGATATTTAAAAAAAACTAATGGTGGAAGGGGAATAAAAATGAAGAGAAGTTTAAATAGAAATGAATTAAAATATATAGCAATAATAGCTATGCTGTTAGATCACATTGGAATGTTCTTTATACCAGTAACTAATCCAGGTGGTTGTATTCTTAGAGTGCTTGGTAGACTTACAGCTCCAATAATGTGTTTTTTTATAGCTGAGGGATACTTTTACACAAAATCAAAGAAAAATTATGGATTAAGGCTATTTGTATTTGCGGTTATTTCACAATTTGCTTACTCGTTTGCACATTATAATAAATGGTTTACTTGGGATTTTAATATGATATTTACGTTGTTTATTAGTTTTCTGGTACTACTTAGTTACGATAAAATAAAAAATAACATATTAAAGTGGATAACTATTTTTGTATTGATAGTGATAAGTTTTAATGGGGATTGGGCCATAATTGCACCATTGTGGGTATTAGTGTTTTGGATATTTAGAGACAAGCCGAAAGAAAAATTTATTTCATATGGAATTATTTCCTTGACTGTAGTACTTTCAAGTTTAGTTTTTATGGTTGTTAATGGATACCATTGGTATGGGGAACTTTGGCAATTAGGACTGTTCATTTGTATTCCTTTGCTTTTATTGTATAACGGAGAAAAGGGGAAAGTTAGTTATTTAAATAAATGGATATTCTATATATTTTATCCACTCCATTTAGTAATATTAGGTCTGATTAATTTATTTTAGTAGTTATAATTTTTAGTTATTGATATTTATATATAAACTAGATAAAGTTCAAAATCATTTAGTAATTATTTGTAAAAGTAAATATAGAGTAGCAGCACTCTTGACAAACACCGACTCATCTAAAATACCGTATTAATCAGTAATGGATTTTACGGTATTTTTGTGTTGTAATCCAAGTAAATGACGACGTAAAAAATGATATCTTTTCCTTGTGTTAAAAATCGCATAATATTTATTTCAGTTTTATATTAAAAAACGCTGAAGAATCGTTATTTTAATATAAAACAACTGAATGTAATTATGCAATTTTTATACTAAGCCTGCGGCTCAGTATAAGGAAAAGATTTTTGTTTTACCTAGATTTGTTGAGTCTTTTATATTATATATCAGTATCAGCGCATTGAACTAGCTAATAAACTCATCAAATGTAAGGACTCATTCTTCGCCCTGGTATTTTCCCTTTTCCAATAGCTGGGCCAATGTGAAAGCCCTATAAGTGTTTGTTTATGGGATGAAGTATTTAAATAAAAAACTTAGCTTACTATATAAAATGAAAAGTGGCATATTTTTATACGAATGGTTGACATACCCCATATTAATTTTTTGACATTGCTCTATCGGGCAGGGCGGAGCTCTTTAGAAAAAAACAAGATGTAATTATAAATGATTTAGATAAAAAGATAGTGCTAATTTAAAATTGACGCATATATATTCATCAATTTAGTTTACAAATTACAAAATAATGATATAATTATATTAAATGTAAGCTATAGCATTTAATTACAATTTATTAAAATAATTAATAATTTTAGTTAGCGTAAGTTTTTAGTTAGTATATCAAGGTTATTATAGAAAAAATAATAAATAATCAATATTGGTAATTTTATTAAATATAATAATCTAAAGAAAATGGAGATACAGATTTAACTTAAAGTAATATAGCATGTATTTTATTCAAAATTGATTCTTGATATAGAAGAAGATATTTTATTTCCAGCTTAAAGCTCTGTAGTATATTCATATATCTTAAAGTTAAGTATTAAAAAAAATAAAAAAGGTAATTGGGTACTTATATATCCATTTGCACTGAAAACAATGAAAGGAATGAGAATTTATATGAGTGGTATAAAAGATATTGTGGAAAATAAGCTTGTTTCCATTTTTGAAACTGTAGGTGCATACATTAATTCTGATGATTTTGACGAAATAATTCAATTAGACTCATTGCAGTTTGTGAGTGTTATTTTAGAAATTGAGGAAACATTTATGATTCGTATTAGTGCAGACTATTATAGTTATGATGAATTAAAAACTTTTAATGATTATGTAAAATTAATTGTTAGATTTTTAGACTAATTTAAAATGAATAACTCGGAGTATTAAATAGATAAATTTTTAAAAGGAGGTGAATTTATGAGAAAAATAATAATGTCATCTAAGAAAGTTAAAACTTCTAAAAAATTGGTAAAACCAGTGAAAGAAACTGAATGTTTAGTGCTTTATGGTGAAGGAAATAAGTGTACTTATTAGTAGGACATGTCATCTTAGTTGTATTAAATATATTTAATATTTTTAGGATATTTCTATTTATATGATAGCAAGTGTAAAAATCATTTAATTTGTGAATTAAATAAAATATACTTCTATTTATGCTTTCGAGTTATTTATATAAATCATCTACAGTAAATTAAATAGATTTTCAAGAACATGTACCATTAAGTAAAAAGTAAAGGAGTAACAAACAGGTTCAAGAACAATGAAAAGGAGGTAGTCATTGAATAATAATAAGGTAACAATAGCATTAATTGATAGTGGTGTTGATATTGATAGAAAAGAGTTTATAAAATCGAATATTATACCTATAGAACTAATCTTTAATGGTTGCAATTCTGATGATACTATTGGACATGGCACAGCTATTGCTTTTATACTAACAAAATTAGTAAAAAATATTATTATTTATTCGATTAAATTATTTGATAAAGATTACTCTACAAAATTAGAAGATTTAGTTTCAGCATTAGAATACATTGATAAAAACTTAAATGTAGATATTGTTCATATTAGTAGTGGTTGCACTGATTATAATAACATTGGACAACTACAGGATGTTTGTCAGAGATTGAGTAAAAAAGAAGTGATTATTGTTTCTGCATTCGATAATCAAGGAATAGCTTCATATCCAGCAGTTTTGCCTGATGTTATCGGAGTTTATTGGGATGTTATGAATTATAGGGTAAATGAATATTGTTTTGTTAAAAACTCAAATATTAACATATTAGGTTATGGGGGATATCAAAGACTTCCATGGAAAGATAGAACATATAAAAGTGTTGCTGGTTCAAGTTTTGCAGCTCCTCATATTACTGCTAAAATTGCAAATTTTATGTTACAAGGAATTAAGACATACGATGATATTATGGTATCACTGAAAGAGCAGGCTAAAAAAGTTATTGATATAAAAGATGATACAAGTTCAAGATTACAAGTCACTATGCAAAATGATATAAAAAAAATGAATAATGCCATAGTGTTTCCGTTTAACAAAGAGATACATGCATTAATTGGGAATAGTGACCTGGTATGTTGCAATATCTCTCATGTATATGATATTGCTCAGTTTGGACGTATAGGAAAAAGATTGAGTGATTTGGTATATGGAACAAATATATTAGATTTAAATTTGGAATCATATCTTGATATAGATTGGGATTCTGACTTTGATACTGTTATATTAGGACATACTGATGTAGTTAGAAATGCTTTTGGTATTGATTATATTGAATATTTTCTAGAACAGTGTATTAAATATCATAAAAACATATATAGCTTTGATAATCTTGAAAAATATCAAAATAAATTAATAAGACTTGAAGAAAATAATAACGTAGCAATATATTTTCATCTAAAAGAAGATGATATCTGTTTCCGTACATTTGGTAGTTTATATAAGTTACCTAATCCAGTTATAGGAGTTATAGGTACAAGTTCTAAACAAGGTAAATTTAATCTTCAGTTGGAATTAAGGAGAAGATTTTTTATAGATGGTTATTATGTTGGACAATTAGGTACTGAACCTTCATCTCTTTTATTTGGTATGGATGTTATGATGCCGACTGGTTATAACTCAGATGTTACATTATCTCCACAAAAAGAGGTTTATTATATAAATAATGAATTAGCTAAACTATCTGATAGAGATATAATCATTGTAGGTTTACAATCACAAACAATACCGTATAGCTATGGTAATTTAGGGTTTTATACGTTCTCTCAACAAAATTTATTAATTGCATCAACACCAGATGCCTTTATTCTGTGTGTAAATCTTAGTGATGAACTTAATTATATACGTAGAACGATTGATTATTGTTCTTGTTATTTTAATAGCCATGTTATTGCATTATGTGTATTTCCTTTCCGTAAAGAACTTGAATGGTCTGTTGAGAGTGTAAATGTAAAAGAAGTTAATAATGATTCTTTAGTCAAATATATCGAATTACTTAGCAATGAATTTGGCATTCAAGCTTTTGTTAATGGAAATGATGCGAATATAGATGATTTATACAATAAATGTATAGAATTTTTTTCAAATGATTAAAGTACATCTAAATCATATATCGATAAAATATGGAGGCTATTATGAATATAAGCATAACAAACTTAGAGAAGTATTATGGGAAAAGAAAAGTGATAAGTGACTTTACTACATCATTTAATATTGACCAAGGAAATATATATGGGTTGGTGGGACCAAATGGTGCAGGTAAAACAACATTTCTAAAAGTGCTAACAGGTCTTTTAGAATACAAAGGTGGAGAAATAAAATTAGATTCAAATATTGATGGTGAATATCAAAATTGGAGTAGAAAATATATAGCTTTTGTTTCTGCAGGTGAGAGAGGGATGCGTTATAAAAATACAGTTTATGATAACATTCTCTATTATGGGGCTCTCAAAGGTAGTAATCCATCAGTAATTAAGCAAAATATAAATACATTTAGTAACGTTTTAAATTTTGAAAATTTTTTAAATAAAAGAGTAGAAAATTTGTCTACTGGAGAAAAGAAAAAAGCTGCTATATTATGTGGTATCTGTAGTGGTATGAAAGTACTAATATTAGATGAACCTTCAAATGGTTTAGATATTGATTCATCACAAGATTTATTAAAAATAATATTAAATTTAGTAGAACAAACCAATATTACAATTATAATTTCTTCTCACGATGTAGATTTTTTGAGTAGCATTGTAAAAAAATATATTTTTATTTTTAATGGAAAGAATGTATTAGAGAGAGATGAGAAAATGTCAACAGAAGAACTAAGAGAAACGTATTTTAAATTGAAAGAAAGGTATGGTAGTAATGAAAAATAATTTTTGGATTTTATGGTATGAAATCAGCTTAGGAGTTAAGGAAAAATTAAGGTATAAAATAAGTATGTTAAGCGATTTTATTATTTTTTTAGCTACATATATAGGTATATATTTTTTAAATATTGATGTTAATTTTGCAACATATTACAATCTAGATATTTCGTCGAGTAGAATGTTAGTATTTGTTGGATATATTTTTTGGCAAATGAGTTCGTGTGCATTAGGGTATAGTTCGTCTGGGATAAGATCAGATGCAATGAAAGGAATGCTAGAGCTAAAATTGCAGAGTAAATTCCCGATTTTCTTAATGAACTTCATAGAGTTAATTATAAATTTAGTGTTTAATTTGGTGCCTTTAATTGGAATAATTATTTTTACTATACTCACATCATCTGTTTCTTTATTAGAATTTAAAATATTTCTTATATCTCTAATTGTATGCATTCCTAGTATCATTGGTATGTATGGAATGGGATTAATACTTGGTGGAATTACTTTAATTGAAAAAAGTATAGGACAATTTGTATTTATTTTACAGGCATTATTATTAATCGGATCAAATGCGATGTCTCCAACCAGATCATTTTTAGTATCTGTATTTCCGTTTTCAATGGGTATAGATATTACAAGAAATATATATTTAAATATACCAGTAGGGATTGAGAGAATAATTATATATATAGTTATTAATATAATATGGATTTTTATAGGTGCACTGTTCTTTAATTACTTACTAAAACGTCAAAGAAAAAATGGATCTTTTGATTATTATTAATGACTAGACGGTGAAAATGTTAATTAATATGGATAATAATTTTAAGCTTTGGGAGGATGTATGATTTCTAAATATAATATATTTCATAAAATAAATGATGAATATTTGATATACAATATGGTTAGTAGAAAGGTATTATCAGTAAATAAACATGTATATATATCTCTTAAGGAAAAGAAAGAAGAATTATTAAATGATGAACAGACATATGAGCTTTGCAAATATGGTTTTTTACATATGTATACTATTGATGAATATGCATGGTTAATTAATAAGTATTATGATGCTATTCACTCAATGAAACTTCATATAATTATTATGGCATCAACGGCCTGTAATTTCAAATGTTCATATTGTTATGAAAATTATAAACCAATGAAAATTAATGAAGATTTTATTTCTTCTTTTTTATTATATATCAAAAAAAATATTAAGAATTTTGATGGACTTCATATTGAATGGTTTGGTGGCGAACCATTATTAGCAAAAAACGAGATATTCAAATTAT
The DNA here is from genome assembly GCA_041821285.1 of Clostridiaceae bacterium. GTDB lineage: Bacteria > Bacillota > Clostridia > Clostridiales > Clostridiaceae > JAJBWD01. The sequence continues at coordinate 1,782 of JBGUER010000009.1, read as the reverse complement.
CTCAATCAATCTTAGAAATATGTAAATCCAATAAAAAACCATATATTTCATCAATAACTACTAATGGTTATTTACTGAATTTAGATACTTTTAGGCAACTTTTAAATGCAAAAGTTATATTCTTTCAAGTAACAATTGATGGGAATAAATTAACACATAACAAATTAAGACCGCTCATTGATGGTGGCAATACATATGATGTAATTTTAGATAATTTATTAGATATTAAAAAAACTATTCCTAGTTATAAGTATTTTAAAATAATAATTCGTAATAATTTATTTGCTGGTAATCTTTCAGAAGGTAAGAAATTTATTCATCTATTTAAACAGGAATTTTCGGATGACCCTAGATTTGAATTATATCAATTTCCAATTAAAGATTGGGGAGGTAATCAAATTAAGAAAATTAGTTGTGATAATTTATTAGGAGAAATAGAAATTGTCAATCAACAAAATAAATATTCCTTTTCTGATTTGGAGGAAAGTATGGAAAGTACCATGTGTTATTCGATGAAAAAAAATGCTTTTGTTGTTGATCCTAAAAATTATATTTATAAATGTTCCCATTATATTCAAAATATGGAGTGTAAAAACAAAAGAAATTGCATTGGACAAATAACACCACAAGGTAATATAGAATTAGATGAAACATTAATGTCGCAATGGAATATACGAAAAGTATCTGAATTATGTAGGAATTGTAGTTTATTACCGTATTGTATGGTTGAGAAATGCCCAATATACGAAGTAGTAAATTCAGATGAGTGCTTTTTAGATACCAATAAAAAGATAGTTGAAAAATTGGAATTATATTACATGGCTAGGAGTGGAAGAAGGAAATGATAGGATACTGGTATTCACTCAAGAATTATGATTTATATATTAAAATTGATGGACAAAGTGTCTGGATTACTGTTCCAGCATATGATTATTATAATAAACAATGTTTGAGATTTGGCATAAATAGTAATGAAGTTTGGTTCTGTTTTCAAGAATATAAATTTATTTTAGTTTCATATTTCACAGATAAAATTGAATTTATTAGAAGAGATTCATTAAAAGGGAAAGAAGAAATTATTATTTTCAATTCAATTAGTAAGGAAGAATATTATTATTTTAGCCAAAAACAAAATCGTATATCAATGCTCAACGAAAAATATGCTTGTTCTACTAATCCTCTACATTTTTCTTATAATTTTCATTCAAAAGATTATGAAAGATTACGAAGCTTAGTAGATATTAGTCGCTGGATTAATAGAAGTAGCGAATTATCGATGATAGAATCTATTTTAGATTGGATAGATAGTAATATAAAACATATTGGAGAAATAGAGCTTCCAGATGATAGAAGTGGTTATTCATTACTAAATTATGCATTCTCCAATGGAGGAAAATTGAATTGTAGAGGTATGGCAATTGTAGCAAATGAATTGTGCATGTCTATGGGTTTATATTCGAGGTTTATCATATGTATGCAAAAGGAAATTAATTTATATGATTGTCATGTTGTAACTATTGTTTATTTAAGTAAATTTAAAAAGTGGATTATGATAGACCCAAGTTATCACACAATATTATATGATACGAAAGGTTACATTTTATCTATTGAAGAGATTAGAAATAAGTTATCTGAACAGTCGGATATAGTGCTTAATGAGAAAGCAAATTATTATAATAGAAAATTATGCTATGAATTTTATATTAATGCATTAAAAAAGAAATTTTATCGGTTTATTTCACCGATAGACATATACTCAGGTTGTGATACTAAAGATAATTT
>JBGUER010000008.1:0-34366 GCA_041821285.1 Clostridiaceae bacterium | reverse complement strand
ATATTTTTTCTTCAACTTGTTTTGCACATAAAATATGTGTTATCATATCAGCCATAATACGCACCTCTTCTAATATATTTTATACTCAAAATACTTATTCTACCTTTTAATTATACTATTTATATATTTTTTTATAAACCTTTTCCTGAATCTCTAAGCTCTTTCAAATCTTCTGGGTATGGCTGAAAATAAGTTTGATTTGTTATTTCTTCTATATTAAATCTTAACCCATAACTTTTTATTAAACACAAAATAGAATCTAATGTTATTTGATTTTTAGGATATTCTTCTAACAGCTCTTCTATGTATTTTTTTTCTTCTTCATTTAACATTTCATAAAAATAGGATAAAGCGTATCTTATAGTTTTTAAATTTGAAGTGTATTTTGCATTTGTTAATAAAGTTATTTTTAATATGATTTCATATTTCTTTATTTTTTCTTCAAAATCTAATTCTTCCTTTAATGTTTTTTCTAATCTATTATATCCACTACTACTAAAACTCATTAGAAGCATTTTATTAATGTTGTGAAATCTTATTAACTCTTCCATTCCTTTATTTTTTATACTTCTAAAAGAAGCTAAAGTAAAAATAGACTTTAAATACTTTTCTCTTATTGTAAAATTAGATAATCTCCCTTCATCTTCCATAGGATAATATTTATAATGTTCTATTAATTGATTAGTAAATATACCTGAACCTTTTTTAAAACAAGCTCCTTTTTCTTTTGAGCTATAAATCTTAACATCCTTTATTCCACAAGTAGGTGACCTGGATTTTAATATAAATCCATCTATATCTTCACCTGTATCTTCTATTATTTTCAAACTATAATTTTTAATATCCTCTGTATAATCTATATCTGTTTTAGGCTGAATTATTTTAATATTACCTTCTAAATCCACACATCTTAAAGCATCCCTTGGTGTTTCTAATCCTATACCAGTTTCCGGACAATAGGTTATTATTTTTACGTGGTTTTCTAATTTTTCTATAAAATCTTGTTTTAAACTTTGACCGTTATATCTACAATTATCAAAGCCTAAACATTTACTAACAAAAATAGTTGGTTTTAAAAAAATATCCATGGTTCCTCCTAATAAAGTTTATTTTATGTCATACTTTATTATTTCCATGGATTATCAAACTATTCTATAATTAATAATTTTATATGTCTCTAAAATAATATGAATCTAACAAATAACTTTCATTATATTTTACAGACAATTTTTTTAGCTTTTCTTTTACTTTTGTATAGTCTTCAGCGTTTTTTATTAATTTAAATAAATTCTCTTTTTCTCTTAAACTAATATCATTTTTAAAATAACCATAAACATGCTCTGCTGTATTTATAAAATTTCCTTTATTAAAAGGAAGCATACAAACTTTATCTATAAATTCATAAAATTCTTCTATAGAAACTTCTTCTTTAACTAAATTACTTGCTTTTTTATATAAAGAATAATCCTTTTCCATAACAAGGTATTTATACCTAGCCCACTCTTTAGTTAAGCTATTTTTTTCTTTAAAACTAGATCTATTTTCTAATTTTTTTATAATATTACCACATTTTATAGCAGATATATCTTTATCTTTTACCTCAAGCATTATATCTGGATTATATTTTTTAACCTTTTCATAAAAACATATGAACTGTTTTGAATCAATAAATTTAGAATGAGCCCCTAATCTTTTTTCATTATCAGCATTTGAATAATGAAGTTTTATATCCCCATCTTCTTCTTTCCAAGTTTTTTTAACCTGCTTTAATATATCCTCTATATTTCCTAATGAAGGATAACATTCATGATGAAAAATATCAAAAACGGCAGGTATTGATAAATCATTACATATATTTAAAACATCTTCTATGTTATAGCTTTTGTCATCATTCTCTAATATAAGTCTTTTTTTAGCGGAGTCAGAAAGTCTTTTAAAATTCTGTTTAAAATTATTTGTCGCTACTGCTTTATCTCCATAAACTCCACCAACATGAATAACAATTTTATGAGAATAATCAAGTTCCATAGCATCTAAAATTCTGGTATGATACTCTAAATCCGCTATTGCCCTTTTAACAGTATCTTCATTCATGGAATTTAAAACAGTATATTGACCAGGATGCATAGATACTCTCATTAAATTATCTTTAATGTATTCACCAATTTCTATAAATTCATCTTTAAATACGTCCCACCACATAATATTATTTATATTATGGCTTCCAAAAGGGATTAAATCCGAACTTATTCTAAAAAGATATATATCTTTCTTTTTATTTGATTTTAATATTTCTAATAAATCTTTGATATTTTCACCAGTTACTGTGATGAATTTTTCTTTTGTGAAATTTTTAAGAGAAAACCTTCTATTTGTTCTATATTGAATAGTGAGCGGCACACAAGCATATCCTATTTTCATTTTTTTTATATACTCCTTAAATTTTTTATAATAAATTATATCCTGCCAAAATGGCAGGAATATAATTTTATTATTTTATATTTTTAAAATAGTCTATAATTTTTTTACTAGTTTCATGAAATTCCAGTGCCTGTTGCTTAACTAATATATTTTTACCAATATATTTTTCAGTAATATTCTTTCTAATATCACACATATCATTTAACGCTATTCTAACATCCTCATCTATCAAATTTTCTTCTTTTAAAATATCAATATTTTCACAAATTGAATTATAGGATAAATGATTTAAAGAAATAGCTCTTTTCATAATTACATTCTTTATTTCCTTTTCTACTTCTGACCAAGCTAATATAATAGCTGATTCAGGTGATATTGTAGCTATAATTTCAATATCGTCTTCATCGTCATCATTATCTTTGTCATTTTCTTGTCTTTTATCCCCTGATTCTTTTTTTATAGCCTTATTTATTTTATTCATCTTTTCTGCAAAATTTATTTCTAAATGTCCATATTTAAACTTTTTAACTCCACTAATTAGCCCGCGGATTTGTTTTTTCATAATAATGACTATTATAGTTATAAAAACAGGCCAAACTAAAGCGTCTACCAGTCCAATAACAAATTCATAAAACTCCATTAATATTTCTCCTTCATATTATAATAATCTAGAATAACTAGTTGTTATTTTATAATATGCTGGTAATAATTAAAAATAAATCTCATTATCTCATTATTTTATATGCATCTCATTTTCTGCTTCATCCCATGAAACTACATACGCTTGTCCCTTTGAGCAAAAAATTGAAGAGGATGTATATTCAATATCCGCATCTTTATTATAATTTATTTTTTCTATAATATCTTGCGAATTATCACAAGGATAATATCCATCAAACCTAAGGTTTATACTTCCCTTTCCTTGAGTAAATGAAGCTAACTCTTTACTATAATTTCCAAAAGTGGCTATTGGTGCTTTACCAGTTATTATAACTTTTTTTTCTCTAGTTATAGGTGGATTAAAGTTTCCTTTTGATTTTTGAATGTCTGTTAACACTCTTCCCATATGCTCTAACTCAATTTTGATTTTAAATTTATAATAGGGTTCAAGTAAAACTTTATTAGCCTTTTCTAATCCCTGTCTAATAGCCCTATACGTAGCTTGTCTAAAATCTCCTCCACTTGTATGTTTATTATGTGCTCTTCCTGTAAGCAATGTGATTTTTATATCCGTTAATGGAGATCCTGTAAGAATCCCCCTATGTTCTCTTTCATATATATGATGTTTTATAAGATTTTGCTGCCCTATTGTTAAATCGTCTGTATGACAATTGCTTTGAAATGTTATTCCACTATTTAAAGCTGCTGGTTCTAGTTTTAAATGAACTTCTGCATAATGTCTTAATGGTTCAAAATGTCCATATCCAATAACTTTATTATCTATGGTTTCTTTATACAATATTTCTGGTGTGTCAAAACTTACATCGTAATTAAATCTATCTTTAACCACCTGCTGTAATACTTCTAGTTGAATTACTCCCATTACACTAATATGGATTTCTTGAAGGGCTTCTTCCCATATAACATTTAGCGAAGGATCCTCACTTTCTAGTATTTTAAAGGATTTTAAAACTTCTTTTATGTTAAGAGACATATCAAACATTACCTTAGACTTCAATGTAGGAGTCATTTCATAAAAGATTTTATCTTCTAAACTTCCTAATCCTTGTCCTATTTTTGCATTTGACAATCCTGTAACTGCAAAAATCTCCCCAGATTCCACTTTATCTATTGCTTTAAATTTATCTCCACTGTATCTTCTTATTTGGGTTACCTTTTCAATATATATATTATCATCATCTATATATTTAATTTCATCCCGCACTTTTAAGCTTCCAGTTAAAGCTTTTATATATGTTAATCTGTTCCCATTAATATCATGTCTTATTTTATAAACTCTACCGGAAAATTCACCATCACTTTTATACTCTGTATAAGTTAATAAATGTAATTTTTCTATAAATTCTATTATTCCTTTATCTTGAAGAGCCGATCCAATACAACATGGGTATATTTTATTGTTTTTTATCATTTTTTTTAATGAATTTATCCAAAAATCATTTTCTTCATTTCCTTCTAGATACTTCTCTAAAAGTAGCTCATCTCTTTCAGCTATAAACTCCATTAAATTATTTTTAATTTTATTTCCAGAAAAATCTTCTGTTATATTATATACATCCTTAGTTAAATTTAATTTTATGTCTTCTAATACAGCTTTACAATCTGCTCCTACTCTATCTATTTTATTAATAAAGAAAAACGTAGGTATTTTATGATTTGAAAGAAGCTGCCATACAGTTTCTGTATGGCTTTCTATTCCTTCAACTGCACTTACTATAATAATAGCGTAGTCCATAATCTTAATAGCTCTTTCCATTTCACTTGAAAAATCCACATGCCCTGGGGTATCTATTAAAAAATAATTGGACCCTTTATATTTTATAGCAGCCTCATCTGAAAATACAGTTATTCCCCTTTGTTTTTCTATATCATGAAAATCAAAAAAAGCATCTTTATGATCAACTCTACCTATCTTTGGTATGCTATCTGTATGATATAAAAATTGTTCAGAAAAAGTTGTTTTTCCAGCGTCAACATGAGCTAATATTCCTATAGTTTTATTCATATAATTCTTCTTCCTTTATAATACCTAGTTTGCAAAATTACCATCTACAAATACAGGGATTTCTTTTCCCTCTTGTGTTACTCCAATTATGCTAAGGTCTTCTGTTCCTATCATAAAATCAACATGATTAATGGAATTATTTACACCTGCTTTTTCAAGTTCCTCTTTACTCATATTTTCTCCGTTCTTTATACAAGTTGGGTACGCTTTACCAAAAGCTAAATGACAAGATGCATTTTCATCAAATAAAGTATTGTAAAACATAATACCCGAATTAGAAATAGGTGAATCAAAAGGAACTAAAGCTACTTCTCCAAGATATTTCGAACCTTCATCTAGTTCCAATAAGCTCTTTAAGGTTTCAAATCCTTTCTTAGCATTATAATCTATAACTTTTCCTTCTTTAAATGTTATAGTGAACTCTTCAATTAGGTTCCCATTATAATTTAAAGGCTTTGAACTTACCACAGTTCCATTAGCCCCTGTTTTTTTAGGCATAGTAAATACTTCTTCTGTTGGCATATTTGCTATAAATTCTAATCCTTCTGGAGTATATTCTGACCCTCCAAACCACACATGATTTTCAGGCAATTCTATTTTTAAATCTGTCCCTTTTGAATTTTTATAATATAAATATTTAAAATTATTTTCAGCTAGAAAATCAATTTTTTTCTTTAATTCATTTTTATGTTCATCCCATGCAGCAACAGGATCTTCTCTATCTCCCCTAACAGTTTTAAATATAGCATCCCAAAGTTTTTCTATAGCTTCATCTTCTGAAATTTTTGGGAATACTTTTTTTGCCCAAGCCTTTGTTGGAATTGATACCACACACCAAGAAATTCTATTTGCCATATAATTTTCCATGAATTTTTTTATACCTTTTATTCTTGCCTTCTTTGCTTTTGCTATTCTATCTTGGTCAACACCATTCATTATCTCAGGGTCAGATGCAGATATGCTTAAGAAAGCTGATTTCTCGTCTATTATTGAATCATAAAAAGCTTTTTTCCACTTTGGAAATTCATCTAAAGAGGATTCTGGTGCATTTAAATATTTTATCTTTGATAAGATATCATCTTTCCAATCTATAATTACATCACTAGCTCCTTCTTTATAGGCTATTTCAGTTATCATCCTTGTAAAATCAACACATTCAATAGGACTTGATATAATAAGTTTTTGTCCCTTTTGTATGTTTACCCCTGTTCTAACTATAAGTTTTGCATATTTCAATAAATGTTTATCATTCATGTTATTTAAACCTTCTTTCCTATTTTTCTAGTCATTATAAATTATATCACTAATTTTATTTTTTACTCAACCGCTATTTAATTTACATATGAAAATATCCATAATAAATAATTTAATATTTATTATGGATATTCCTTAATTAAAACCCTTATCTTCTACCATTTGTTTAAACCAATCACCGGATTTCTTTACACTAAGTTTGCAATTATTATTAATATCTACCCTTATTAATCCATATCTATTTTTATATGCATTAATCCATGACCAGTTATCAAAAGGGCTCCATAAATGATACCCAAAACAATTACTTCCTTCCTCTATTCCTTTATGCAAGTATTTAAGATGTCCTTTTATAAATTCAATTCTATATTCATCTTCTATAATACCCTCTTCATTAATAAATCTTTCTTCATCATTAACACCCATACCATTTTCAGCTAGATACCAAGGAATATTTCCATAGTTATCTCTTATATTTATAGCTATATCATAAACACCTTTTTCATATATTTCCCAGCCTCTATGCTTATTCATCTTCATTCCTTCAAAAGTATAATAATCAAAATATTTTTCTACACTTATACTTGAATCTTCATGTCCTATTTTTTTTGCTTTAATTCTAAATGGATGATAATAATTTGCTCCTAGATAATCTACTGTATTCTGTTTAATTATATTTAATTCTTCTTTTGTGTAATCAGGTGAAAAACCTTCCTGTCTTGAAAATTCAATTAATTCATTAGGATATTCACCCTTTACTGATGGATCTAAAAAAGATCTATTAAATATCAAATCAACTATTTCACAAGCAATTTTATCTTCTTTTGTTGCACTAGAAGGTGGATATACCGGTGATAAATTTAATATAACTCCTATTTCTCCATTATATTTACCTGTTTTATATTTATGTATAGCTAAACTACTTGCTAATTGCAAATTATAAGTAACTTGTGATGCTCTTTTTATATCATCTACACATGGATAGTGTTGCTTAGATAAATATTGCGCTTGAACAATAATATTAGGTTCGTTAAATGTTGACCAATATTTCACTCGATCTCCAAACAATTTAAAGCATATATCCGCATATTCTGCAAAAGCATGTACTGTTTCTTTGTTTTCAAAACCACCTTTTTCCATCCAATACATGGGCAGGTCAAAATGATGCAAACACATCATTGGCTCTATATCATTTTTTATAAGTTCATTTATAACATTATTATAAAAAATTACTCCGTCTGTATCCACTGTTCCTTCTCTATCTAAAATAAGTCTGCTCCACTGAATGGATGTTCGATATGATTTAATATTTAAATCTTTCATAATCTTTATGTATTCTTTATATTTTCTATAAAAATCAGAAGTAGTTACACTACCAACTTCATTATAAAATTTTTCTGGATTCTTTTTATACCAATATTCCCATATTGAATCACATTTCTTACCTGTGCTTCCTTCCGTTTGAGGACCTGAAACAGCTCCTCCCCATAAAAAATTATCATTAAATCTATATTTCATATTTTCCTCCTTATTTTTTATTAAAATTAATATAGCATATCTATAAATATTAATCAATACTATTAAAATTAAAAGTATATACTTTTAAAAAACTATTGATATAATATCTTATTAACTATACTATATATTTATAATAAATAAAGGATTGATTATATGAATAAATACACTTTTATATCAAATGATATTCGCAATAAAATACTTTATACCAAAGAATTAAAACCAAATGAATTACTTCCTACTGAAACAGAACTATGCAAAAAATATTTAGCTAGTAAAATGACCATAAAAAGAGCACTTGATATCTTAGTAGAAGAAGGTCTGATTTATAAAAAAAGAGGGTATGGATCTTTTGTAAAAGGATTACCCTACAGTCATATCAAAAGTATTATTTCCTCCAATAAGAATCGACATCTATTAGGGTTTTCAGAAGAATTTAAAACTAAAAATATAACTACTACAGTAATTAAATACACTATCATCGAATCTAATGATAATATTTCATCAAAACTAGAAATCAGTAAAGGAGATTTTGTATATTATATTATTCGAATCCATTTTGTAGACAATATTGCTGTATGTTTAGAAAAAACATATATGCCCATTGATATTATTCCAAAATTAAAAAGGCATGATGCAGAAAATTCTATTTATTCATATATTGAAAATACTTTAGGACTAGAAATCCAAAGTGCTCATATGTCAATAAAAGCAATAAAAAGCGATAAATTCATCTCTGAAAATCTAAATATCAATATAGATGAACCTATAGTTGAAGTAGTACAAATAGCTTTTCTAACAAATGGTAATATTTTTGAATATTCCATTGTACAACATCGTTATGAATATTACGAGTTTAATGATGTTATTGTAAAAAAATTGAAGTAATAAAAGATACCAACATAAAAATTTTATGCTGGTATCTTTTATATTCATTAATATTTATACGCTTCTCTTAACATCTTTATTTCTCTTTTATGACCTTCTACTTCATTAGGCGTTTCAAGATTAAATGGCAAATTTCTTAGCCTGTCATTATTAATAATATTTACTATCCCATCAAAACCTATGGTTCCATCTCCTATAATTTCATGTCTATCCTTAAAACATGATAATTCATTTTTATTATCATTTAAATGAATTGCCTTTACTCTTTCAAACCCTATTGTCTTATCTATTTTATCAAGAACTCCATCTAAATCATTAACCACATCAAGTCCACTTGAATGCATATGGCATGTATCTAAACATACACCAAGATTTTTATTATAGTTAACTCCATCTATTATAGCTTTTAATTCCTCCATAGACCTTCCTATTTCTGTTCCCTTACCAGACATTCCTTCTAGTAAAATACCTATTTCATTATCTTCCTTAATAATATCATTTAAAGCTTCTATTATTAAATCTATACCCCTTTCACTTCCCTGCCCTACATGGCTTCCAGGGTGAAAAATATAATACGATTTTGGTAAAAGTTTCAACCTTTTTAAATCATCACCAAATATATTTTTAGCAAATGTTCTTATGTCCTCTTTATCTGAACATAAATTCATAGTATAAGGAGCGTGGGCAAATAACGGTGCGAATTTATTTTCTTTAACTATTTCATCTAATTTTTTTATATCTTCTAAATCTATAGCTTTTGCCCTACCACCTCTAGGGTTTCTTGTGAAAAACTGAAATGTGTTCGCCCCAATATCTAACGCCTCAAGTCCAGCTTTATAATATCCTTTTGCTATTGATAAATGGCATCCTATTTTTAACATAATTTTCATCCTTTCTTTTGTTCTTTTTATCTATTATTCGCTACTATATATATATTCCCCTCTTTTGTTTAATTAACTAATTTTTAGAATTAATTTAATATTGCGAAAATTTCACATATTGTTGTTTGTTTGTAATATTTGATATATAATGTTAAAGAATTCAAATTTTTGTAAAAGCTTTTGGATATATGTAAAAATATGGTTTTAGGAGTAAGTCTATGGAAGAATTAAGAGATGAACTAATTAGATTAATCGAATGTAAAGATATTCAATCAGAAGAAGTAATAAAAACTAGTGAAAAATTAGATGAACTCATAGTTGAATATTATAATATGAAAATAAAAATTCCACATACGCAAATATACCTTAATTGTTAAAATAAATTTATTTTGTATCTATTATTTTTTTCTACCCTATTTATACTTCCCATTATTATAAACTTAAAACCTAAAAATTTTATTAATAATTATTAATAATCTTGGGAAATATATTATCGAGGTGATTATATGAAAAAAATCAAATATTCTTTATTAGCTTTTATTTTATGTATAGGTTTATCCATGGAAGTTATCGCAGCTCCTATTAGCTATACAGTTAAAAGTGGAGATAGTATGTGGAAGATAGCAGTTAAATATCAAATTGGTTTAAGTGAAATAATAGCTGCTAACAAGCAAATTAGTAATCCAAGTTTGATTTATCCTGGACAAAAGATCACTATCCCAAATATTGACGATATCAAAGCCCAAGAAAATGAAGTAATACGGTTAGTTAATATTGAAAGAAGTAAAAACGGCCTTTCTCCTTTAAAAACTAACTGGCAATTATCTAGAATCGCTAGGTATAAATCTAAAGACATGGCGGATTTGAACTATTTTTCTCACTATTCACCAACATATAGTTCTCCTTTTGACATGATCGAATCATTTGGTTTGAAATTTTCAGCTGCAGGTGAAAATATAGCTATGGGTCAAAATACTCCGCAAGAAGTAATGACAGCTTGGATGAATTCCCCAGGACATAGAAGTAACATACTAAGCCCTGCTTATACTGAAATGGGTGTAGGTCTAGCTCAAAATAAAAATGGCTCATATTACTGGACTCAAATGTTTATAAAACCTATATATTAATACGCTAAAAAAATGGGGTGAAATTCATCCCATTTTATTTAATATCAATTGCCTCTACCGGACATTGAACTCTAGCATCTTCAGCAGCATCTTTAATATCTTGTGAAATAACTATATCTTTTGCCTCAGCCTTACCATTATCATTCATAAAAAATATTTCTTCACAAATAGATGTACACAATCCACATCCAATGCATGTATCCTTATCTACATAACCTTTCATGAAAATCACTCCTCTCAGGTTAATTTTAACCAACTCATTAGATTCTATTCTCTAAAATTACACTCCGTTCCGTCACATTTTGGAACTATTTCAGCTTCTACAAATTCCTCTTTTTTTTCTGCCTTACCTTGCTTACTACCACATTTTGGACAAAATTCATACTCATTGTCTATTTCAAAACCACAATTTTTACACTCTTTTGTATCATTTAACTCATTTAATTTTTCTTTAACCTCTTCGTAATGATTCTTTAATGATTTTGTTTTTTCAAATAAATCAGCTAAATCAACATCTTCAAAACTTTGTTGTTCATATTTATTATAAACTCTTTCACCTATATTTTTATAAAATTCTTTTATTTTCTTTTCATCCTGTGCCATAGCTGATAAATATTTAGACTTTTCCACCAGTTCACCAGATTTTTTTGCTACATTTGAAGCTACATTTGAAGCATTATCAGAAAATGTTTTAGTTATCTTTGACAAATTACTTTTTAATACCATAAAATCACCCTCCTATAATATTTTCTATTTCATCAATTTTATTTTAATCCAAATTTTTTATAAATACAACTTCCTAATTGTATTTATTACCTAATTAAAATATATTTTTACTATTTAATTATTTATTGTTAATTTAATATCAATTTTCAGATTATTTCAAATCTTTAGTTATATAGCATCTTGCTTAATTTGTTAAAATTTATTAATAAAATATGTAGATTTATCCTTTCTTTTTAGTTATAATTAAAATATTACTGACAAAATATTAACAAATAGAACTTGCTTAATATGTTAATACTTAAAATAATACAAAAAAATTCTAATCTTAGGAGGAATAATAATGTGTAAAAATCCAGTAGTTGATGCAAAGTTTGAAGAACTTGAAACTTTTATTAACAGCCTTCCATCTAAAGATGGAGCATTAATTTCTGTGCTTCACAAAGCTCAAGAAATATTCGGTTATTTACCAAAAGAAGTTCAAATTTTTGTAGCTGAAAAATTAGGTATGCCAGTTTCTAAAGTATATGGTGTTATTACCTTTTACTCATTCTTTACTACAGAACCAAGAGGCGAGTATGTTATCAATGTATGTTTAGGTACAGCTTGCTTTGTAAGAGGAGCCGGTCCAGTTCTTCAAGAATTCGAAAAAGAACTTGGAATAAAAGTTGGTGAAACTACACCAGATAATAAATTCACTGTAGACACTTTAAGATGTGTTGGTGCTTGTGGATTAGCACCTGTAGTTACTGTAAACAATAAAGTTTATGGTCATGTAACACCAAAAGATGTAAAAAAAATATTAAGCGAATATAATCAATAGGAGGTATAGAAATTGGGTAAAATAAGTTCTTTTAACCAACTGGAAATTCTAAATAAAGAATACAAAAGTTTACTTGATATGAGAGAACTATCTCACGAAGAGGAAATTAAATTTGAAAATAAATTTTGTAATAGAGAACTTCTAATATGTGGTGGCACTGGGTGCAAATCAGCTCAAAGTGATGAAATATCAGAAAAATTAACATATTTTATAAACAAAGCAGGACTTAATGACAACGCAAAAGTTACAATGACAGGTTGTTTTGGATTTTGTGAAAAAGGTCCTATAGTAAAAGTTGTACCTGATAATATCTTTTATGTTCATGTTACTCCAGAAGATGCTGAAGAAATCGTAAACACACATATATTGAAAGGTCAAATAATAGAAAGACTATTATATGAAGAACCTACTTTAAAAGAAAAGGTTAAAAGACAAGATGAAATGTCTTTCTATAAAAAACAAAAGAGAGTTGCACTTAGAAATTGTGGATTAATAGATCCTGAAAATATTAAAGAATATATTGGTGCTGATGGATATTTAGCTCTTGGAAAAGCACTAACAAGCATGTCTCCTGATGATGTAATAAATGAAATTCTTGAGTCAGGTTTAAGAGGCAGAGGTGGCGGAGGTTTTCCAACAGGTAGAAAATGGCTTTTTGCTAAAGGTTATGACGCTGACCAAAAATATATAATATGCAATGCTGATGAAGGAGACCCCGGTGCATTTATGGACCGTTCAATTTTAGAAGGAGATCCAAATAGCGTTCTTGAAGCTATGGCTATCGCAGGATATGCAATAGGTGCTTCTATAGGAAATATTTACATCAGAGCAGAGTATCCTCTTGCTATAAATAGATTAAGAATAGCAATAGAACAATCTAGAGAATTAGGCCTTCTTGGAAAAAATATCCTTGGAACTGATTTTAGTTTTGATATAGAAATTAAATATGGTGCTGGAGCTTTTGTTTGTGGAGAAGAAACTGCATTAATTCACTCTATAGAAGGTAACAGAGGAGAACCAACAACTAAACCACCATTTCCAGCTGAAAATGGTTTATGGGGTAAACCAACTTGCGTTAACAACGTAGAAACTTTGGCAAATATCCCAGTTATTTTTAACAAAGGTGCTAAATGGTTTAATTCTATAGGTACAGAAACTTCAAAAGGAACAAAGGTATTTGCATTAGCTGGTAAAATAAACAATGTAGGACTTGTCGAAGTCCCAATGGGAACAAGTTTGAGAGAAATAATATATGATATCGGTGGCGGAATAAAAGACGGTAAAGCATATAAAGCCGTTCAAACTGGAGGTCCTTCAGGTGGTTGTATACCTGCTGCTAATTTAGACACTAAAATAGATTATGAAACACTTACAGCTATAGGTTCAATGATGGGATCTGGTGGAATGATAGTAATGGATGAAGATAACTGTATGGTTGATATCGCTAAATTCTACCTTGAATTCACTGTTGATGAATCTTGTGGAAAATGTACTCCTTGTAGAATAGGAAACAAAAGACTTCACGAAATTTTAACTAGAATAACAGAAGGTAAAGGAACTGAACAAGATTTAACAGACCTTGAAGACCTATCTCATGTAATAAAAGATACCTCTTTATGTGGTCTTGGTCAAACAGCTCCAAATCCTATTTTAAGTACATTAAACTTCTTTAAAGATGAATATAATGCTCATGTTATAGATAAAAAATGTCCAGCTGGCGTTTGCCAATCTTTATTAGAATATTTTATAACAGATAAATGTATTGGATGTACAAAATGCGCTAGAAATTGTCCTGTTAACTGTATTTCAGGATCAGTCAAAAATCTACATATAATAGATCAAGATAAATGTATTAAATGTGGTGCTTGTATGTCAAATTGCCCAGTAAACGCAATAATAAAAAGATAAGAGGTGAACAAAATGAGTTTAGTTAAATTAACAATAAATAATAGACCAGTAGAAGTTGAAGAAGGTTCAACTATATTGCAAGCTGCTAGAAAATTAAATATAAATATACCAACCCTTTGTCATTTGCATCTTCACAAAACAGGAATGGTAAACAAAGTAGCATCATGTAGAGTATGTGTTGTTGAAGTAGAAGGAAGACGAAATTTAGCTCCTTCTTGTTCAACTCCAGTATTTCAAGGAATGGTAGTTAAAACAAATACAATAAGAGCTATAAAGGCTAGAAGAACTGTTGTTGAACTTTTATTATCAGACCATCCAAAAGATTGTCTAGTTTGCGAAAAAAATGGAGACTGCGAACTTCAAAAGATGGCATCAGATTTAGGAATTAGAGAAATCCCATACAAGGGAGAAATGTCTACTTATCCTAAGGATACATCAAGCCAATCTATAGTTAGAGATTTAGACAAATGTATTTTATGTAGAAGATGTGAAACTATGTGTAATGAAGTTCAAACTGTTGGAGTATTGTCTGCAGTAGGAAGAGGATTTAATACTATCATTTCACCTGCATTTGGTATGCCAATGAGCGAATCAACTTGTACTTTCTGCGGTCAATGCGTGGCCGTTTGTCCAACAGGAGCTTTAACTGAAGTTAATAATATTCCTAAAGTTTGGAGAGCTCTAAATAAAAAAGGCAAATATGTTGTAGTTCAAACTGCACCAGCTGTAAGGGCTGCTCTTGGAGAAGAGTTTGGCATGGAACCTGGAACTATAGTAACTGGTAAAATGGTTTCAGCTTTAAGAAGTTTAGGGTTCTACAAAGTATTTGATACTGACTTTGGCGCAGATTTAACAATAATGGAAGAAGCTACTGAATTTATGCACAGATTAAATGATGGAGGAAGACTTCCTATTTTAACAAGTTGCTGTCCTGGTTGGGTTAAATTCTTTGAGCACCAATTTGGAGATCTAATGGATATACCATCTACTTGTAAATCACCACAACAAATGTTTGGAGCCGTAGCCAAAAGTTATTTAGCTGAAAAAATGAATATTGACCCAAAAGATATGATTGTAGTATCTGTTATGCCATGTCTTGCTAAAAAATATGAAGCTTCAAGACCAGAATTTGAAGAAGATGGAATTACTGATGTAGATATAGTAATATCTACTAGAGAATTAGCTAAAATGCTTAAAGAATCAGGCGTAAATTTCAACTCGCTTCCCGATAGTGAATTCGACATGCCTTTAGGCGAATCAACTGGTGCATCAGTTATATTTGGAACTACCGGCGGAGTTTTAGAAGCTGCTGTTAGAACTGCTTATGAATGGATTACAAATAAAACATTGGAAAATGTAGAATTTAATGACGTTAGAGGTATGACTGGAATCAAAGAAGCTATAGTAGATATAGATGGAACAGAAGTAAAAGTCGCTGTAGCTCACGGACTTGGAAATGCTAGGAAACTATTAAATAAAATAAGAAATAAAGAAGCTGAATATCATATAATTGAGATAATGGCTTGCCCTGGTGGATGTATTGGCGGTGGCGGACAGCCATATATACATGGAGATACAGATATTATAAAGAAACGTATGGAAGCTATTTATAATGAGGATAGAAGCAAAACTTTAAGAAAATCTCATGAAAATCCTCAAATAAAGAAAATATATGAAGAATATCTTGGTGAACCTTATGGAGAAAAAGCACATAAATTACTTCATACAAATTATACTTGGAGAAAGAAATTCTAAAAAAATTAGGCTGTTGAATTTTAAATTCAACAGCCATTTTTTATAAACTTGGTTTTAATCCATTTTCAAACTCTAAAACAAGTTGAGCTATATTATTTGAATGATCTCCTATTCTTTCTAGATTAACTAATATATCTAAAAACAATGCACCACTTGCAGGTTGACATATGTACTTACTAAGTCTTTCAATATGTACTTCTCTTAATTTCTTTTCTAAAGCATCAATTTCTTTTTCATTTTTTATTACCAGTTTTGCTGCTTCAAAATCAAAATTTTCTAATGCCAATACTGCATTTTCAAAAGATACTGCTGTGGTACTACCCATTAATTTAATTTCATTAAGGCCACTATCACTAAATTTTAAATCTTTATCTATTCTATATTGAGCCAATTCTCCTATATTTTCTGCATGATCTCCTATTCTTTCTATATCATTTATTATATGAAATAATGAAGTAATCACATCCGATTGATATTCTGATAGAGCAGCATTTGATAAAGCAACTAAATAAGACGTTATTTCTCTATTTAAATAATTTATTACTTCTTCATTTTCCTCAATCTTTACTATTATTTTTTCGTCTTGCTTTATAAAAGCTTCTATAGACCTATTTACATTTTTATTTGATATGTTTTGCATCCTAACAACTTCTTTCACAACCTGTCCTACTGCTATAGAAGGTGTCTCAAGTATTCTTTTATCCAAATAAATAAGTTGAAGCTGATTTTCATCTTCATCTTTACCTGGAATAATTTTATTTACAAATGCAACCAAGAAGCCCAAAAATGGAACTTGAATAACCACATTTGCTATATTAAATATTGTATGTGTATTCGCTATTTGCCTTGTTATGTCTCCTCCTAAAAGAGGTATTATGTATAATAATGGACGCATAAGCAACATAAATATTGTTGTTCCTACTATATTAAACGTTAAATGAATAAGCGCCGCTCTTTTAGCATTTTTATTAGTTCCAATACTAGCAAGTAAAGCCGTTACACAAGTTCCTATATTGTCACCAAATAATATAGGTAAAGCTGCAGTAAGATCTATAGCTCCATTTGAAGCTAGTGCAATCAATATTCCAATAGTAGCGCTACTACTTTGTACTGTAGCTGTCATTGCAAGTCCAACAAATATTCCTAATATAGGATGCTGTCCTATACTTATAATTAAATTCTGAAAACCTTCTAACTCTCTTAAAGGAGCCATAGAATCTTTCATCATTTCCATTCCTACAAATAAAACACCAAAACCTAATACTATTCCACCGATATCTTTAGTTTTCTTTTTCTTACCAAACATAACCATGGCTGCACCAATTGCAAGAATAAGAGGTGCTACATCAGTTAAATTAAAAGCTAGAAGTTGAGCAGTTATTGTAGTTCCAATATTCGCTCCCATCATAACTCCTGCTGCTTGGAATAAATTCATAAGTCCAGCATTTACAAATCCAACAGTCATGACCGTTGTTGCACTACTGCTTTGTATTATAGCTGTAACACCAGCTCCAACCAAAACAGCTAAATATCTATTGCTGGTTAAAACCTCTAAAATCTTTTTTAATCTTTCCCCAGCTACCTTTTGAAGTCCATCGCCCATTAATTTCATTCCATAGACGAATAATCCCAATCCTCCAAGAAGTCCAAAAATCATTAAATAATCCATAATAACCTCCTAAAATATTAATGAAAACGAAACCTATTTAATATTATCATAACATTGTTAACTCTATGTTAATTTATAAATAAAATTTAATTTTTTTAAAAAACTTTTTGTATTATAATATTATTAAACTAAATAAAAAGCAAAAGAGGTAGAATTATGGAAAAAATAAAATTCATAATGTTTTTATATCTCATAGCCATAATGACAGGGATATATTCAAATCCTATGAAAAACACCATGCCACAGTTAAAGATGCCGCTATTAACGCAAGCAATTTAAACGCAAAAAATCTTATCTTGTATCACACTGAAGAAGCTTCTTTATATTTTAAAGGTAATATATACGTTCCTGATGATTTGGATGTAATAAATCTATAAAAAAGATTAGGTGTTTTAAGTAAAACACCTAATCTTTTTATAATTCTGGAAACCATATTTTAATTTCTCTTTTAGCATGACCAGGGCTATCTGAAGAATGAACTGAATTCTCTGTTTCAGACAATGCAAACTTTCCTCTTATAGAACCCATATCTTGCTTCAAAGGGTCTTTATTACCATTTACCCGCCTTACTATCTCCACTACATTCTTTCCTTCTATGACTAACGCTACTAATGGACTTCTTGTAATAAATTTTATTAATCTTTCAAAATATTCTCTTCCTTCATGCTCTTCATAATGAAGTTTGGCAAGACTTATATCCGGCTGTACCATTCTCATTGCTATTATGTTCAAACCTTTTTTTTCATAAATACTAATGATATCACCAATAAATCCTCTTTCAACCACATCAGGTTTTATTAAAACTAAAGTTTTTTCCATAACACCCTCCTAAATTTTACTATCTTACTATTGTACCACAAATAAATTGATTTATTACATTTTTGAATATATAATCATATTATATTACACTGGAGGTTTAAAATGAATAATACTCAATTGAAAATATTAGCTTGTTTTATTATGTTAATTGACCATATTGGAGCAATTTTTTTCCCAGACTACTTCATATTAAGATTAATTGGAAGACTAGCCTTCCCTATATTTGCTTATCTTATTGCAATGGGATATACCTATACTCATAATATAAAAAATTATTTTAGAAGATTAATTTTATTTGCTTTAATATCACAAATTCCATTTTATTTAGCCTTTAAAAACGAAATTGGCAATTCTCTTTATTTAAATATATTTTTCACTTTATTTTTAGGACTTTTATCATTATATTTTTATGATAAATTAGATAATAATATAAAATACTTATCCCCCTTTATTTTCGGATTAATAGCTGAATTCATATCTACAGATTACGGTCTATTTGGGGTTTTAACTATATTTTTATTTTATTTATTTAAAGATAATTTTAAAAAATTAGTTTTTTCTCAAATCATATTAAATATATTAAATAGTTTAAGCTATGTATTTATTATATTGTCGGAAAATTATAATATTTCTATATTTTCTGTACAAGTTTGGAATGAATGCTTTTCTCTTTTCGCTTTGTTTTTTATTTTTATTTATAACAAAAAAAAGGGCAAAGGATTAAAATATATTTTCTATATATTCTACCCTTTACACTTATTAATATTATTTTTAATTGAAAAACTCATTATATAATATTATTATTTTTTAAAAATTCTTTATCTTCTATAATATCTTTATACTTTCCGTCTCTTATTATTTTATGATCTTTAGAAAAAACTATAGCTCTTTCAAATATACCATCTACATAATGAAAATCATGTGTAGCACATATTATAGTTTTACCCGACTTATTTAAATCAATAAGCATATTTTTAATAAACATTTTAGATTTAGGGTCTAATCCATTTAGTGGTTCATCTAGGGTTAGTACCAAAGGATTTAATATAAGGGCAGCTCCAATAGCAACCTTTTTTTTCTCTCCACCACTTAAATGATAGGGCTTTTTATTTTTGATATGTTCTATATCCAAAAATTTCAATATATCACAAACTCTGTCTTTAATAATATTTTCTTCATAACCCATTTGCTTTAGTCCAAATGCTATTTCCTCATAAACAGAAGTACAAAATAACTGAACGGATGAATCCTGAAAAATGAAACCTATTTTTCTATGAAAATTTTTCGTAAAATCCTTCTTCTTCATAGTCTTCCTATCTACAGAATCTCCTAAAAACAAATAATCTCCCTTTGTTCCAAAAACTAATCCATTTATTACTTTTAGTAAAGTTGATTTACCACATCCATTAGGACCTATTAGGGCAACAGACTCACCTTTTTTTATATTAATATCTATATCTAGTAATGCTGATTCTTCATTATCATAATAAAAACTCAAATTTCTAATATCTATCATACTACCCCAACCTAACAAAATAAAAATATATTATAACAAAGCAAATGTTCATTATTATATAAATTATATCATAAATACTTAAAGATGCTGACTTTTTTCTTAAGTAAGTGCCATCAAATCCCCTTTTCTCCATTGCTAGATGCATTTCTTCAGACATTTCTCTACCTCTAATAAACAGTATTCCCACTATAGATGCAATTGAATTTGACTTATCTTTATTTTTGCCAATAGACCTTAATTTTAAAGCATATAAAATATTAAGAGAAAACTCACCTAATATAAAAATATATCTTAATGTTGTATCCAAAACAAAAATAAATATATCTGGAACAAAAAAAATTTTTAAAGAAGATGTTAAATTATTAAAGTCATAACCATATGATGTAAAATTAACTAAACATACAGTTAGAAAAACTTTTATTATAATTAAGAAACTATTACTGTATCCTGCCAATATTGAAGGCAGTACAATTAATGTTGCAAAAATCACAGCTATTATTGAACCTGTTAATACAGATTTTATAAAATCATATTCATGTATAGATAAAAAAAATAATTCATATGCTAAAACAACCCATAGAAAATTTATACTTCTTGTGGTAGAAATAAATATTATTAAAATAAACGATGTCAATAAAAAAATATCAGAATTTATTTTGCTTTCTTTTTTTACTGATGACATCCTTATTTTAGACAAAACTTTAATAATCGATAATATACTTTTATCTATAAAACTATCTTCCCCATAAAATTTATTGGTTTCTTCTTCTTGCATAAGCCACTGCGGCATAAATATTCTCCTATACTTTGGATTTTTTAATATTAAATATTAATTTAAATAAAATTGTAAATAATGAAACAGCTATAATAGCAGAAACTATATACGCTAAAACTTCGGGCATACTATTTAAAGAATAGTCAGCTAATATAGCATTAAAATTTATCCCATTTTCCATTCCATTTGGAACATAACCTAATATTTTTCCTTTTGAAAATGTTGATGCTATATCCGATTTACCCCATTCTCCCCAGGCAGTTCCTGATGCTAATAGCCCTAATGGAGTTAATACTATCATTATTCCAATTAATATTTTTAAAGGTTTAAAATTAAATTTATCATCTTTATATATTATCTCTGGAGATGTTTTTTTTATGAATTCTAATACCCCTAAAGTAAACATACCTTCTATTAATCCGGCTATTAATAAATGTGGAATCATCATAGCTGGTATAGATATTCCTAATCCATAGGGACAATAAAGTGGCATTCCTTGAGCATCCTTAAATAGTATTGGCTGAATACCAAATTCTATAGCTGTAAAAAACGCTGCTATATTTAATGCTAAATACGATGAAATAAATGCTGCTATTTTTTCACCTTTTTTACTTCTTATTTTTGATTTAATAAATGAATATATATAATATCCAGAAAACGGCATTATAAATGCCATATTAAAACAATTAGCACCAAAAGAAAGTATTCCTCCATCTCCAAATAATAATGCTTGAATTAAGAGTGCTACAGATATTGCTATTGTAGCAGAATATGGTCCTAACAAAATAGCTAAGAGCACAGCTCCTACCGCATGTCCTGTTGTTCCTCCTGGAATTGGTACATTAAACATCATTACTAGAAATGATAGTGATGCTCCTATTCCAATAAGGGGAAGCCTTTCTTTTGATATTTCCTCATTTACTTTTCTTACGGATTTTCTCCATACCGGAACCATAGCTGCAGTTAATACCACACAAGTAGTTACGCTTAAATAATTATCTGGGATATGCATAATAAACCTCCATAAAATATTAAAAGCCACAAAAATTGATAAATCAACCTTCGTGGCTTAAATCTTTAAAATGCAAAATAAAACTTATCTTTATATATTGTTATCTTCGTGACAACATATACATTATACATCTTATCTTATATTTAGTAAATATTATATTTTAATTCATTTATCATCTGAAGTTTTTTCATTCTATATTTTCAAACAAACTTAATTTAGAAGAGAAGCTGTCATCTTTAACTTCTTTTTCATTTAATATTAAAGCACATTCTCCTTTTTTACCTAAAAGACTCTCTATACCCAAAACAGCTTTTACTCCTCCACTTCCTTTTTCACAAGTATAAACTGCAAATTTATTTATTTTATCTTTGTAGGTATCTAGATATTTTCTAATAGCAGGTGTCATATTTGAAGCCCAAACAGGTGTACCAATAATAATTAAATCATAATCTTCCGGATTATATTTAGGTTCATCTATATTGGTATCAGTTTTTTTTATACTGTCTTTACCTGATAAAATATAATTTATAACACCTTTTCTATTTTTATTATCTTTTATTTCTTCTATAGTATATCCGTAACTTTCTTTCAATTTTTCTGAAACTTTTTTCGTAGTTCCCGTTCTTGAATAATATACTACCAAAACTTTATTTCCTGTCATATTAATATCACCCCTACAATAAACTTATTTTATTTATATTATGGCATAATAAATATAAATATTAAACTTTATTATTTATATAAAATAAATCTTAATTATTTTTTGAATAAATATTCATATTTTTAAGAAACTTTATATTTTTTTTCATACTTACTGATACATTTATTAGCTAAATCTATTATGTTTTTTTCTTTATTTCCTACTTTAATGTTTTTTATATTGTTTTTCATTAAATTTAATATATTAGGATTTTTAACTAATTTATTTACCATTTTATTTAAATCTGATTTTTCTTTTAATAAAATAGCTACTCCTTTGGAAACTAAAAAATCACTATTTTCTTCTTCTTGACCTGGAATTGCAAAAGGAATAATCATAGGAAGTTCTCTAGATATTGATTCAGAAACTGTAAGCCCGCCTGGTTTCGATATAATAACATTAGCTTCGCTCATAAGTTCTGGTACTTCAGTAGTAAACCCTAAAATTTTATAATTTATATTTCCTTCTATATTTTCATATTCTTCCTTTAATTTTTTATATAAAACTTTATTATTTCCGCATACAACTGTTATCTTTAATTTATTTTTATTATTTTTTAATTCTTTAATAAGGTATTCCATTCCCTTTAAACCCATACTACCACTCATTATTAATATAGAGAATATACCTTTTTCCATACATTTTAAATATGGTAAATTGTAAAACTCGTTTCTTATTGGTATTCCATAAGGGAATACTTTATATTTAGGTACATTTTTTAAAACCAAACTATCTTTTGTGTATTCATTCGCAGTAATATATGCGTCTACATTTTGATCTATATATGTATAATGAGCTTTAAAATCTGTAACAATAGATATAAAAGGAATATCTATATTTCCTTTTTCTTTTAGTTTACTAACTATTGCCACAGAAAATGGATGGGTACCTATTATTATATCTGGCTGCTGTTTTTTTATAAATTTGCACAATTTATGCTCAGCAAAAATAGATACTTTTTTTACTATCTTTCTATTTATTTTTATAGTGTCTGTTTTCTTATATAATTTCCCATACATTTTAGGTGCTTTTTTTGCTAATATTTCATATCCATCCGACACTAAATAATTTAAAATTCTATCTCCTTCCTTTAAAAAATCAAATTTAATAACACAATCTCCATTATCTTTAAAAACTTCCATTAAGGAGTTTGCAGCTTGATTATGCCCTTCTCCAGTGGATGCTGTTAAAATTAATATTTTATGCATAATAACCTCCAAACATATTGTATATAATAAGAATATCATAATATTGTATAATTTCCATTAAAATAATAATAATGATATTATTTTCTCAAAAATCATAATAATTTATTCCTTTACATCAATTTTTTTTTAAAAACTATTGCATAATTATGTAGTAATATGTATAATTATTATATTCACTAATATTGACAATCTTTATAATAAGTTATAGAATGTACAAAATGATAAATATTTATGCACTTTAACTTAGTCCTGTGAGGCTAAAAAGGAGGTAATTATATGACAATTCTAACTATTTATAAGGATAATAGATCTAATATTAGATTCTATTGTCCTTTATTTTTTGAGGTGATAAAATGCAAGGAAAATTAATTTTAGAAAATGGAGATGTATTTATAGGAAATGCTTTTGGACACCTTGAAGATACTTTAGGTGAAGTAGTATTTAATACTGGTATGACTGGATATCAAGAAGTTTTAACTGATCCATCTTATTATGGTCAGATAGTTACTATGACTTATCCCCTTATAGGTAACTACGGTGTGAATTTTCAAGATATGCAATCATTGTCCCCAAAAGTAAAGGGCTTTATAGTACGTGAAAACTGTACTCATCCTAATAATTTTAGATGTGAAATTAAATTAGAGACTTATTTAAAACAAAATAAGATACTAGGACTTGAAGGAATAGACACTAGAGCACTAACTAAAATTTTAAGAAGCAAGGGAACTATGAAAGGCGTTATTACCTTAGGAGATCCTAGTTACAACGATGTTAAAGATAAAATTTTTTCATATTCCAATATAAATGCCGTTAAAAATGTTACTACTAAAGACGTATACACAATAGACGGAACTGGTCCTCATGTGGCCATTATAGACTTTGGTATAAAAAATAATATAATAAATTCATTTAAAAAAAGAAATTGTAAATTAACTATTTTCCCAGCTTATTCTAATTATAAAGATATTTTATCTGTTAATCCTGATTTAATATTTTTATCAAACGGTCCTGGAGATCCTAAAGATCTTCCAACTGTAGTAAATAATATATATAACCTTATAGGTAAAAAACCAATATCTGCCATTTGCTTAGGCCATCAACTTTTAGCTTTAGCACTTAATGGTTCAACTAATAAACTTAAATTTGGACACAGAGGATGCAATCATCCTGTTAAAGATTTAGAAAATAACAGAATATATATAACGTCTCAAAATCATGGCTATGTAGTAGATAAACTTCCAGCTGATATGATTAAAACCCATATAAACTTAAATGATAATAGTATAGAGGGAATGCGACATAAATCACTTCCAATATTCAGCGTCCAATTTCATCCAGAGGCTAGTCCTGGTCCAAAAGATACAGCATATATATTTAATAATTTTTTAAATCTAATATAGGAGGAGATTACTATGCCTAAAAATGAAATGATAAAAAAAGTATTGGTTGTAGGATCTGGCCCTATTACAATAGGTCAGGCAGCCGAATTTGATTATTCTGGTACTCAAGCATGTCAAGCACTTAAAGAAGAGGGAGTGGAAGTTGTTCTAATTAACAGTAACCCCGCCACTATAATGACTGACAAAGAAATTGCAGATAAAATATACATAGAACCACTAAATATAGATTTCCTTACTAAAGTTATAGAAAAAGAAAGACCTGATAGCCTTTTAGCAGGAATGGGTGGTCAAACCGCTCTTAATTTATCCGTTGAATTGTTTGAAAAAGGAATACTAGATAAATATAATGTTAATGTTATTGGAACTTCAATTGAAGCTATCAAAGAAGGAGAAGATAGAGATAGTTTTAAAAAATTAATGCAAAGAATAAATATGCCGGTTATTCAAAGTTCTATAGTAACTACAATGGAACAGGGTATTAATTATGTAGAAGAAATAGGATATCCTGTAATAATAAGACCAGCTTATACCCTAGGGGGAACTGGTGGAGGAATTGCAGAAAACAAAGAAGATTTTCTAACAATTTTAGATTCGGGTCTTTCATTAAGCCCAGTTAATCAGGTTCTAATAGAAAAAAGTATAAAGGGATGGAAAGAAATTGAATATGAAGTAATAAGGGATAGCTATGGAAATTGCATCACCGTTTGCAACATGGAAAATGTTGACCCTGTTGGTATTCATACTGGCGATAGCATAGTAGTAGCTCCTTCTCAAACACTATCTGATGTAGAATATCAACTTCTAAGAACCGCTTCAATAGATATAATAAACGAAATAAAAATCCAAGGTGGTTGCAATGTTCAACTTGCACTAAATCCTGAAAGTTTTGAATATGCGGTAATCGAAATAAACCCAAGAGTTAGCAGGTCTTCTGCACTAGCTTCTAAAGCAACTGGTTACCCTATTGCAAAAGTTGCTACGAAAATAGCACTGGGCTATGCACTAGATGAAATAGAAAATGCTGTAACCAAAAAAACCTATGCTTGCTTTGAACCATCTCTTGACTATGTTGTGGTTAAAATACCTAAATGGCCCTTTGATAAATTTTATGATGCAGATAGAGCACTTGGCACAAAAATGATGGCAACAGGGGAAATAATGTCTATAGGAAGAACTTTTGAAGAAGCTTTCTTAAAAGGCATCCGTTCCTTAGAAATTAATACTTTCACCTTTACAAATTCCTCCCTATGTAATATTCCTATTGATGAATTAACAAAAGAAATGAAAACTCCTGACGACCAAAGGATATTTTACCTAGCTGAATTACTCAGAAGACATTATGATATGGATGAAATATCTAAAATTTCCGGAATGGATATGTTTTTTATAAATAAATTTAAAGGCATAATTGAATTAGAAGAAGAAATTAAAACTCTAACACTTGATGATATTTCAGAAGATTTATTGCTAAATTTTAAAAAGAAAGGTTTTTCTGATAAAGGTTTATCCATTCTTTTAAATACTTCAGCAGAAAAAATATATAATTTAAGAAAGAAATATAACATATTCCCGTCATATAAAATGGTTGACACCTGTGCTGGAGAATTTGAAGCTCTGTCCCCTTATTATTATTCTTCTTATGACGGCTATGATGAAGTTGAAGTTTCAAAAAACAAAAAAGTTTTAGTTATTGGTTCAGGACCTATAAGAATAGGCCAAGGAATTGAATTTGATTATTGTTGTGTCCATTGTGTTTTATCGCTTAAAAAACTTGGATTAGAAACTATAATAGTTAATAACAATCCTGAAACAGTAAGTACAGATTTTAATATATCCGACAAATTATATTTTGAACCATTAACAGAAGAAGATGTTTTTAATATAATAGAAAAGGAAAAGCCATATGGTGTAGTTCTTCAATTTGGTGGTCAAACCGGTTTAAAATTGGCTAAGTTTTTAAAGAAAATGAATGTAAACATCCTAGGTACTCCACCTGAAAAAATAGATGAAGCAGAAGATAGAGAATTATTTGATGATTTCTTAGAAAAATTAGATATAAAAAGACCTAAAGGTAAAGCTATTTGGAACTTAGAAGATGGTCTTAAGGAAGCTGAAATTTTAGGATATCCTGTCTTAGTAAGACCTTCCTACGTTATTGGAGGTCAGGGTATGGAGATAACACATAACCAGAAGGAATTAACTCATTACATTGAAGCATCGTTAAAAAGGGATAATAAAAATTCTATTTTACTAGATAGATATTTACTGGGTAAAGAAATAGAGGTTGATGCACTTTGTGATGGAGAAAATATATTAATACCTGGAATAATGGAGCATCTTGAAAGATCAGGGGTTCACTCTGGCGATAGTATTTCCATATATCCTAGTATATCCTTATCAGAAAAAACTAAAAATAAAATATATGAATATACTAAAAAAATAGCTCTTAAATTAAAAGTTATAGGAATGATAAATATTCAATTTATTGAGTATAAAGATGAACTTTATGTAATAGAAGTTAATCCAAGGTCTAGCAGAACTGTTCCCTATATTAGCAAAGTAACTAGAATCCCTATTATCGATCTTGCTACAAAACTAATGCTTGGCGATAAATTAAATAATTTAGGCTACGGAATAGACTTATATAAAGAATCTAATTTATTTTCTGTAAAAGTTCCTGTTTTTTCAACACAAAAGCTTCCTAACGTTGAGGTTTCACTAGGACCTGAAATGAAATCTACAGGAGAAGTTTTAGGTGTTGGTAAAACATTTAAAGAAGCTTTATATAAAGGTTTTATAGCTGCAGATACCTTATCTCCTATAAAAAACAATAAAGTTTTATGTTCTATAAATGATTATGATAAAGCTGAATTCTTAGGAATAGCTAAAACATTAAATAAAATGGGTTTTGATTTTTTAGCTACAAAAGGTACTCATAAATTCTTGACTCAACATAATATAAAATCTACAATTGTTAAAAAAGTTGGGGAAGGAAGTCCTGATATCTTAGACACTATAAAAAAAAGAGAAATCGATTTTGTAATAGATACTCCAACTAAAGGTAATAAAACTTCAAGAGATGGATTTAGAATAAGAAGAACTGCAATCGAATCCTACATTAAGGTATTTACTTGCTTAGATACCGCAAAATCCTTTGCAGAAATATTAGAGGATAATCTTCAAATTAAAGATTTAGATATTTATAATATGGGTTAATTCCTTATAACAAAAGATGAATTCTGATTTATTCAGAATTCATCTTTTAATATTTATATTAAAATACTGGTATTATTGACCCACCAAACTCTTCTTCTATATATGCTTTAATTTCTGGAGATGTTATTGCCTCAGTTAAAGCTTTGATTTTTTCATCATCCTTATTTTCTTTTCTTACAACTATTATATTTGCATATGGTGAATCGGCATCTTCAGTAAATAAAGAATCTTCTACTGGATTTAATTTTGCCTCCATTGCAAAATTTGAATTTATTACCGATAGTGAAACATCTTGTAATGTATTTGTTAATTGTTTTGCATCTACCTCAGTTATCACTAATTCTTTAGGATTATCTATTATATCCTGAACAGTTAATATTTCAGCATCTGGCAAAGTTATTAATCCAACTTTTTCTAATAATTTAAGTGCCCTTGAACCATTTGATGCATCTGCTGGTATTGTAACCTCTGCTCCATTTTCTATATCATTTACATCTTTTAATTTTTTAGAATATATACCCATTGGCTCTATGTGTACCTTTTGAACTGAAACAAGGTCACTTCCTGTACTTTTGTTGTATTCATTTAAAAAAGGTTCATGTTGAAAATAATTCGCATCTATTTCACTATTATCTAAGGCTTTGTTTATAATAGCATAGTCATCAAACTCTACAATATCTAATTCATATCCTTCTTTTTCTAAAATAGGTTTCACTTCTTCTAATATCATTGCATGTGGATTTGAAGTTGCACCTATTGTTATTACTTTACTATTGTCAGCTTCCTTTCCACATCCTACTAATAATGATGTTCCTAATAATGCTACTGTTAATACTGCTGTTAATTTTTTCATTTTTACTCCTCCTAAGTTTTCTAATATTATTTTAGTTTTTTATATAATGTGTCTCCGACTATTTGTATAATTTCTACCAATATTATTAATATTATTACTGTGTAGAATATCATTTCAGGATTAAATCTTTGATATCCAATTGATATAGCCACATATCCTAAACCTTTTGCACCTAAGGCACCAGACATAGCACTATATCCTATAATAGATATCAAAACTAATGTTACTCCTCTTATTATTGATGGAAATGCTTCTTTTATCATAACTTTAAACACTATTTGAATATTACTAGCACCAAAAGATTTAGCAGCTTCTATAATGCCTTTATCTACTTCCTTTAAAGCACTTTCTATAACCCTAGCTACAAAAGGTGCTGCCCCTATAGTTAATGGTACTATAGCTGCTGTATTTCCGATGCTTTTACCTACTATTAACCTAGTTAACGGCATTATAGCAAGTATAAGGATTATAAAAGGAAATGACCTTAGAACATTAACAATAACATCTAGAATTCTATAAATTATTTTATTAGGTCTTAATCCATTTTTATCCGTTACAATTAATATCATAGCTAATATAAAACCTAAAATAACTGCAAATAAAGTAGACCAGCCAACCATATATATAGTATCTATAAGTCCTTGAAATAAATATTTATTCCACGCATCTATAAAATTAATCATTTTCTATCACCTCCAAGCTTATGTTTTTATCTGTAAGATATTTTAATACCCTATCTTTCTCTTTTATATCAACATTAATAACAAGGCTACCTAATACATCATCTCTAAATTTCTCAAGCTTACCCCAAACTATTGAGAAATCTATGTTTAATTCTCTTGCCATAGCTGTTATTATACTCCCACTAGAATTTTCTTTTGGGAAGAATATTTTTATATTAATTCCATCTTTAGGAATAATCTCTTCTTCTGCCATTAGTTTTTTAAGTTCTTTTGATTGCTTCAAAAATAAATCTCCAACCTTGCCATAAGATATTACCTTTCCATAATCTAAAATCGCTACTCTATTACAAACTTGTCTAATGACTTCCATCTGATGGGTTACAATTATTATTGTTATTCCTAATTTTTCATTTATTTCTCTTAGTAAATCTAATATGGACTTTGTAGTTGCTGGGTCTAACGCAGATGTCGCTTCATCACAAAGTAAAACTCTTGGCTCTAGTGTTAAAGCTCTTGCTATTGCCACCCTTTGTTTTTGTCCACCACTTAATTCTTTCGGTTTTGAATATATTTTATCTTCTAATCCAACAATCTCTAATAACTTGTGAACTTTTTCTTTAATTTCTTCCTTTTCATATCCCCAAACCTGTAATGGCAATGCTATGTTTTCATATACATTTTTTCTTTCAAGCAAACTAAAATGCTGAAATATCATTCCTAAATCTTTTCTAAATACCCTAAGTTCTTTATTTCTAAGATTTTTCACTTCTTTATCCATAACTATTACACTACCATTATCATAACTTTCTAATCCATTAAGACACCTTAACAATGTAGATTTACCTGCACCACTATGGCCAACTAATCCAAATATTTCTCCTTCTTCTATCTCAAGGCTTACATTTTTCAAAACATGATCTTCCCCAAAATATTTATCCACTCCTGATATTTTTATCACTTTACCATCTCTCCTACTCTGTCTAATATATGTTATTTTTAATATCAAAAAAACTCGAGGAAACCCCGAGTTTAAACACGTAGTATTCCTCATCTATCAGCTATTGCTGCTGGATTTAGCACCATAGTACAAATGAGTACTGGTTGCTGGGTTTCATAGGGCCATTTCCCTCCACCGCTCTTGATAAGATTGATTTATATTAACTTTGTACACATATTATCAGATTATTCTTAACATGTCAATAATGAAATTATTTTTCAAGTACTGCTCCTGTACTTGCAGAAGTAACTAATTTACTATATCTTCTTAGGTATGTACCATATGGAGCCTTACATTCTGGAACTTTCCAGTCTTTCTTTCTCTCTGCTAAAATATCATCACTAACAAGTAATTCTATCTTTCTTTTGGGAATATCTATTGATATAATATCGCCTTCATGAACAAGACCTATTATTCCACCTTCTGATGCCTCTGGGGATATATGACCAATACATGGACCTCTTGTTCCTCCTGAGAATCGTCCATCTGTTATTAAAGCTACACTTTTTTCAAGTCCCATTCCAGATATAGCCGCTGTAGGACTTAGCATTTCTCTCATTCCAGGACAACCCTTTGGTCCCTCATATCTTATTACAACAACATCACCTTTGTTTATTTCTCTAGCAAGTATTGCACTATATGCTTCCTCTTCTGACTCATACACTCTAGCAGGACCTGAATGTACTAACATTTCAGCAGATACTGCAGATTGTTTAACTACTGATCCATCCATAGCTAAATTACCTCTTAATATAGCTATTCCACCTTCTTTATAATATGGTTCATCAAAAGATTTAATAACACTACCATCTAAAACTACTGAATCTTTTATATTCTCACCCAATGTATTTTGAGTTACTGTCATAGCATCTTCTTTTATTAATCCATGCTCTGAAAGTACTTTTAATACTGCAGATATTCCTCCTGCATTGTCTAAATCCTGCATATTATGATAACCTGACGGACTAAGTTTAGTTATATTGGGAACGATTTTGCTTATTTCATCAAATTCTTCTAACCCTAATTTTACATTTGCCTCATCAGCTATTGCCAAAAGATGAAGTGTGGTATTGCTAGATCCACCTATAGCCATATCCAAAGTTATAGCATTTCTAAAAGCATCTAATGTCATTATATCTCTTGGACATATATTGTTTTTTACTAGATCTAATATCTTCATGCCTGCTCTTTTAGCTAATTGCCTTCTTTTCCCAAATGGTGCTGGTATAGTCCCATTTCCAGGAAGTGCCATACCTAAAGCTTCTGCTAATGAATTCATGGAATTTGCAGTAAACAAACCAGCACAACTTCCACAAGTAGGACATGCACTCATTTCAATTTTATCTAACTCTTCCTTTGTTATATCACCTAAAGAATACGCCCCAACACCTTCAAATGCACTAACTAAATCTAATTTTGAATCACAGGTTTTGCCAGATAACATTGGTCCTCCACTAATATAAATAGCTGGTATATTAAGCCTTGCAGCTCCCATTAACATACCTGGAACTATCTTATCACAATTTCCAACCAAAACTAGTCCATCAAATTTATGTCCCATAGCCATTGCCTCTATGGAATCTGCTATAAGTTCTCTACTTGCAAGCGGATATTTCATTCCACTATGATTCATTGATATTCCATCACATATACCTATTACAGGAAATTCAATAGGTGTCCCCCCTGCAGCACTTACTCCAAGTTTAACTGATTGGACTATATCATTTAAATGAAAATGACCAGGAATTATTTCATTATGTGCATTTACTATACCTATTAATGGTTTCTCTAAATCCTCTGGTAAATATCCCATAGCGTAAAAAAGTGATCTATGTGGTGCTCTTGCATATCCTTTTGTTACTTCATCGCTTCTCAAATAAAAGCCCCCTTTGAATAATATTATCATTTAATATACTATATTAACAATTTTATGTCAACTTCGAATATTCTAAATATTTAAAGTATTATCACAAAAACTATTGACATAGAATAAAATATATAGTATATTTAATGAAATTCAAAAAATATTTAAAAGCTTTGATAGGGATAAGTAAAATAGATGTATATTTAAAAGAGAGTGGGAATTAGGTGAAAGCCCATAAATAATAGTCTAATTTATATCACCCTGGAGCTACTTAACTGAACTAAAGTAAGTTAAGTCGGCAATGCCGTTATTAAACGAAGTTATAAATTTGGGTGGAACCGCGAACATAATATCGCCCCAAGCGATGTTGTGTTTTTTTTATATAAAAATTAAATATTAATGCTTTGATAGGGATAAGTAAATAGATGAAAAGTTTTACAGAGAGTGGGATTAGGTGAAAGCCCATAAATAATAATCTAATTTGTATCACCCTGGAGCTACTCTTTAGAAATAATAGTAAAAAGAGTCGGTTTAACCGTTATTAAATGAAGTTATAAATATGGGTGGTACCGCGATAGTCTTTCTCGCCCCAGAGATAGGCTATTTTTTTATATTTAAAATTAAGTAAATAAACCTTATCATGTGTAGAGTTATACTATTTATGTTCAATTTTTTACTAAATTTTCAATTTTAAGGAGTGATATTATGGAAAATAATAAAATGTACGAAAAAAAGGAATCAAAACAAGATTACTATGAAAACAGATACTATTTTGAATATCTTCTTAGCTTAAAAAAGGGAGAAGAAAACGAAGCTCTAGATTACAGTTCTAGTTTTATGTATTTATAAACCTAATAACTCTACACTTTTATTTTACTAAAATAATTAATAATAAAAATCAAAATCAATATTATATAAATTCTAGGAGGAATATAAAATGGCTAAAATGTATTATGAAAAGGACGCTAATTTAGATTTATTAAAAGGAAAAAAGGTTGCTATTATCGGCTACGGAAGTCAAGGTCATGCTCATGCTTTAAACTTAATGGAAAGTGGTGTTGATGTTTGCGTAGGATTATATAGAGGCAGTAAATCTTGGGAAAAAGCAGAAAAAGCTGGTCTTAAAGTTTATGAAGCAGAAGAAGCTGCAGATAAATCAGATTTTATCATGATTCTTATACCCGATGAAAAACAACCAGAATTATACTATAAATCTATAGAAAAAGTTTTATGTGAAGGAAAAAGCTTGATTTTCGCTCATGGTTTCAACATTCATTTTGGACAAATTACACCTCCTGCTAACGTAGATGTTTTCATGGTAGCTCCAAAAGGACCTGGCCATACTGTTCGAAGTCAATACCAAGAAGGAAAAGGAGTTCCTTGTTTAGTTGCAGTTCATCAAGATCACTCAGGACGTGCTCATGATTATGCCCTGGCTTATGCTAAAGGAATTGGCGGATCTCGTGCTGGAGTTTTAGATACAACATTTAGAGAAGAAACTGAAACTGATTTATTCGGAGAACAAGCAGTTTTGTGCGGAGGAGTTACCGAACTTATAAAAGCCGCTTTTGATACTTTAGTTGAAGCTGGTTACGAACCCGAAAGTGCATATTTTGAATGCTGCCACGAAATGAAATTAATAGTAGATTTAATAAACCAAGGTGGATTATCTT
>JBGUER010000007.1:0-34624 GCA_041821285.1 Clostridiaceae bacterium | reverse complement strand
GAATATCACTTCGCAATCCCAAAAATATAACATTTTTATCTAATCCAAATTTATTTACCTTACCTTTTATTTCAGTCATTAACACTCCTTCACCTATAAGAATTAAAACAGCTTTATCGTTCATTTTATAAACTTCATTAAATACATCAATTAAAAAATCATGATTTTTTTGTTCGAAAAATCTTCCTATATGTCCTAAAACTAAATTGCCATTGATTCCAAGTTCCTCTCTTTTTTTCTTTCGTTTTTCATAATTATAAACGAATAAATCTGAATCTATTGCATTTTTTACAATTCTAACTTTTCCATTATCAAAATCTTTTTTCTTATATAACCATTTACCAGCTTCATTTGAACACGAAAAATATTCAGTAGCGCATTTTCTTAATGGTATTTGTAAAATATTAGTCACTGTTCCTGTTAATCCTTGTCTTGCTCTAGTTAAATGACTGTGAGAAATTAAACAATTTATATTACCATATTTTTTTGCTATAGGCATATAAATACTTGCAGTATTAGTCATATGCCCATGTAATACTTTATATTCTTGATGATTCTTAAAGAATTCTATAAGAGCTCTTCTATATTGAAAAAACTTATTATAATAAGTTTTTTCAGTTGTCTTAATAACAGGCATTTCATAAATTTTCCCGCCTAAAGAGCGAATTTCATCATTGTAATCAGCCTCTTTACCATAATGAGCCAAAAAATCAAATTGAACTTTATTTCTATCAATATTTCTATATATATTCATTATCATAGTTTCTATACCGCCCCTATCCATCCTTCCTACGACATTTAATATTCTTATTGGTTCCATAATTTCACTCCTACTTTTACGTTTATGAGATAATATAATTGAATTATCTAAACAGATTTTTTATAAGCAATCAAAAGCGTCTTTCTCATACACCAAGTCCCCAAATACTTTATTAACCATACTAACATTCAGTACCCTTAATAAAGGATTAAATAACTTAGTCATATGTATTTTCTTACCATGAGCTTCAGCTATCTCTCTAACCATTTCAGATGTACAAACATACTCATCATTCTGTGGTAAGAACAATCCACTACTAAAATCATCTATAATCTGCTTTACAAATTC
Organism: Clostridiaceae bacterium; assembly: GCA_041821285.1. GTDB lineage: Bacteria > Bacillota > Clostridia > Clostridiales > Clostridiaceae > JAJBWD01. The sequence continues at coordinate 33,516 of JBGUER010000007.1, read as the reverse complement.
ACATAAATTATCTATATAAATCATACTTCGCTTATTTTTAATCTTAGGGAAAATAGGCGATTTCAATGCAAACTTTTCTAATTTAACATAATTACCTTTACAGCCCTTACCATAAATCATAGGTGGTCTAAGAACTGCAATACTAAAAGTAGCATCTTGAAGTGGTGCTATTAATTCTTCAGCTTGAAGTTTAGACTTACCATAATTACTCTTTGGTGCAGGAACAGTATCTTTATTTATAACACCAGTTTCCATACCATAAACACTCATAGAACTTAAAAATATAAATTGCTTAACGCCTTCTGCTTTTGCTTTCTTAGCCACTTCATATACTAAATCTCTATTAACTTTATAGTAGAGTGCTGCATTTTCTTTTGTTTCTTTTATGTGAGCAATCCCCGCCACATGAAACACACTGTCATACACTGAGAAATCTTTTTCTTTCCAAGTCCCATCTATCATATCAACAGTATCTACAGCGTATTCACTTTTATCTAACCACTTCTCAACGCTTGTCCCAATATAGCTATTAGCACCAGTAATTAGTATTTTCTTCATGCTCTCACCACCTTCTATCCATTCTCACCACAAATTATCTATTAACCCTCAAATCCTTACTTATCAATGCTTCCCATCCTACCTAATGATTGAATGGTCATACCTACAACCTTCTTAAAACATTTCAGATATATCTTCAACCTCTAAAGCCCTTGCTATCACTGGATTTGAAGGCTTCTAATCCCTTCCCCATTCTCACTTCGCATTCGACATTTATGTCGAAACTTGTCTACTTTTGCATTTCATGTAAACCTTCAAGCCCCTATAAATCAAGGCCGAACAAGCTATCATAGCTTGTCTTATCCCTTCCCCATACTCACGTCGTCAAAAGAATGGGTTATAGATAAACATGCCTGTTTTTGATTAATTTTTTTTATTTTGAACTGCTCGAACTTTTCGAGTAGTTGCTATTTTATTTACCCTTTTCAATTTTCTTTTGAGTACTTTTCATATATTCAATAAAATCTCTCTCAACATGAGTTAACTGTTCTTTACTTCGTTCTTTAAATTTCTCATACTCTAATTCTGATTTTATTTTAGCCTCTTCATGACTAATCTTCCCATCACCACTTAACAGTTCACTTCCGCTCATTTTTATAAAGTTATCTAATCTTTCTATCCAATCATTCATATACATTGGTTTTTGGCGAATTGCTTGCAGTTCAGCAAATTCTAAATAAGCAGTTACTAATCTATTTAAAATTTTAATTTCATCTTCATTTAAATAATTCTTTGCAATTGATACATCAGCTTTTCTTAAGCTTTTACCATCAAAGGATGTCATTCCCATAAACTCTTTATCTCCATCAGCACGTAAAAAAATAATTTCTGCTGCTGTATGTCCATGTGCAGCGTAATGCATTTTATTTTGCACAACTTTAAAAAATTCAATTGACTCTTCTGCCCTAGGATCATAATCTATACTAGTCGCATAAATGTCTAGTACTTGTCTATAGAATACTTTTTCACTAGAGCGAATGTCTCTGATACGCTCTAAAAGTTCCTGAAAATAATTGCCACCTCCTGCATTCTTAAGTAAACTGTCATTCATTGCAAAGCCTTTTTTTAAATACTCTTTTAAAATTTTATTTGCCCAAATACGAAATTGTGTGCCACGCAAAGACTTCACTCGATAACCAACAGAAATTATAACATCCAAATTATAATAGTCAACTTGATATGTCTTACCGTCAGAGGCAGTTGTTGCAAATTTTGCAACAACTGAATTAGTATCAAGTTCACCTTCTAGAAAGATATTTTTTATATGCCTGGAGATTGTAGACTTATCTCTTTGAAATAAATCAGCCATTTGGTCAATAGAAAGCCAAACAGTATCTTCTTCCATTTTTACTTCTATTTGAATCAGACCGTCTTCAGTTTGGTACATTAAAAATTCAGTATTATTTTCTTCTATGTTCATTTATTTCACTCCCTACAATATCCATTAACATATATTATAACATCTATTGTACTATACCATTAATTCATTTCATATACCTTGAGCTTTAAATAAATTTAGAAATACATTTATTTTTCTCATACCAAAACTTGTCTACTTTCATTCAATCAAAATCCTTGTAGCCATTGAAGTTTATGGGGTTCATACCCTACGGCTTGTCCCGTGGACAAGCTCACTTCGCCCTCACCATTCAATATTCTACCACCAAAATCAAAGAAACGGAACTTCTTCTGAATCATCATCTTCTATTTCATTTTTATCTTCTGCACTGTGAATGCTGCATTTAACTTTACCATTTACATAAGTAATATCACCATGATCTGAGCATATAGTTTTCTCATACTTATCTAAAAATTTATCAAACAAAATATCTGAATGTTCTAATCCATTAATAGTTAAATATAATTCATAATCTCTTTCTATCTGCAAACAATTAATTTTGCAAACTTGTTTCTTAGCTTTTTCTGAATATGCTGCAAAACGAGGAATTGCTATACTTGCTAATATAGATATAATGGATATTACTGCTATTAATTCTACTAAAGTAAAAGCTTTATTAGAATGTCTTTGATTTTTAATCACATAATACATAATACTTACCTCAATCCTTAAAAATTATCTTCTTAAGTATTAAGTATTACTAATTAAATTTTTTCTATACAATTTTTTTACATTTCCTCCTGTCTACCTGCAGCAACCTCTTCCATTGCACCGGTTCCGCCTTCTACCACGCCATCATGTTTTAACACGCTTGTGATAGTTCCAAAGAAACATTTAACGTCCATGGCGAAACTAATTTTTTTTACATATTCCCCATCTAGTTTTGCTTTAACTTCAACTGGGAGTTCGTCACGGCCATTGATTTGTGCCCAACCAGTAAGTCCAACAGGTACATCATTTGCACTATATTTATCCCGGGCAGCAATCAAATCATACTGATTCCAAAGAGCAGGTCTAGGACCTATGATGCTCATGTCTCCTTTTAAGATATTAATCATTTGTGGAAGTTCGTCTAAGCTTGTTTTTCTTAAAAAATTACCAGTCTTAGTAATAAAGCAAGCTGGATTTTCTAACATATGAGTTGGCATATCGCTAGGAGTATCACATCTCATTGTTCTAAATTTTAATATATTAAAGTAACTTTTATGTAGACCTACTCTTTTTTGTTTAAAAAGCACAGGACCTTTTGAGTCTAGTTTAATAGCAATAATTAATACTAAAAATAGTGGTGATAATATAATTAGACCTAATAATGAAAGAATAATATCTATTAATCTCTTTACTCTTAAATACAATACATTTGCACCTCCATTTCATAAATTTCTACATATTTTTATTTTTCTTCCCCTGCTGCTGCCACTTCTTCCTTAGCTTTATTGCTTTCTGCTAAGTCATCATAGCAAACTCTTTTATAAGTAGGAACTAATTTTTGTATTTCTTGAATTAGCTCTTCTTTTGTTCCGTTTTCTATTATTAATCTCAAAGCTTCAAAATGTTCTTCCAATTCTTTAATGTCGTGAAAACTTGGATTTCCTACAAATATTTTTTCGCTTTTTGTTCTTTGAAGGCCTTCTTCTGCCATCAGTAGTTCTTCGTATAGTTTTTCACCAGGTCTTAGTCCTGTTACTTCTATGTTCATGTTTTGATTTAGTTTGTATCCTGATAATTTTATTAAATCGCAGGCTAAATCATATATCCTAACTGGACTTCCCATATCAAGGACAAATATTTCTCCACCTTTTGCGTAAGCTCCAGCTTGAAGTACTAATTGAGCAGCTTCTGGGATGGTCATAAAATATCTTATAATATCTTTATGAGTTACTGTAACTGGTCCACCTTTTGCCATTTGTTTTTTAAATAAAGGTATAACTGAACCATTACTTCCTAGAACATTACCAAATCTTACAGCCACAAAGCTTGTCTGACTTTTCTTATCCATAGCTTGTATTATCATTTCACAAGCTCGTTTTGTAGCTCCCATTACATTAGTTGGGTTTACTGCTTTGTCTGTTGATATCATTACAAACTTTTTCACTTTATATTTATCCGCAACTTGAGTTATATTATAAGTTCCAAACACGTTGTTTTTAACTGCTTCTGTTGGATTGTTTTCCATAAGTGGTACATGTTTATGAGCTGCTGCATGAAACACAACATCTATATTTTCTTCATTAAATATCTTATCTAATCTTTTAATGTCTCTAACTGATGCTATTATTACTCTTAAATTTAAATTTTTATAATCGCTTAATAGCTCCATTTCAAGGTCATAGGCATTGTTTTCATATATATCTAGTATAATAAGCTTTTTAGGCTTGAATTTAACTATTTGCCTTGCGATCTCGCTTCCTATAGAGCCTCCGCCACCAGTTACTAATACTGTTTTATCTTTTAAATAACTATTTATTTCTGTAGAGTCTAGTTTGATAGGTTCTCTACCTAGTAAGTCTTCAACTTCTACATTTCTCATTTTTGATATTGATATATCTCCATTTATAAGTTCGTATATCCCTGGCATTATCTTAACTTCACAATTTGTTTCACTACAAAGTTTGATAAGTTGTTTTTTGCTTTCTTGTGTTAACGTAGGAATTGATATTACTATTTGGTCTATTGCTTTTTCTTCTGCTATTCTTTTAATGTCGTATCTATTTCCTAAAACCTTAACTCCTGATATTGAGGTTCCTAGTTTTCTTTTATTATCATCTATAAAACATATAGGATTCATCTTTACATATTTACTGTTGAACATTTCTTTTAAAATAACATTTCCAGCTTCTCCAGCTCCTATTATCATTACTCTTTTACTATCCTTACATTCCTTTTGACCCACTATTCTAAGTGTCCTTCTATATATTCTAAAGCTCATTCTAAAGCCTACTGTAAATATTGTTATTAATACACATGCTAATATATTTATGCTTATTGGAATAGCATTAAATACAAATGATGTTAATATTAAAACTACAAAACCTGACAATATCGAGCCTGCTATAGCTAAAAGAAATTCATCTATACTAGCATAAGTCCATAAACTTTCATATAGTCTAAATAATAAGAAAAAAACAATATATATAAGTGCTATTATTATTATATTATTTAAATAAGTTCCAGCAAGCTGTCTTGTCATACCAGTTTCAAATCTAAAATAATAAGAAATAATATAAGCTAAATTTATTAATGCTACATCTACTATCATTAGTGTGAATCTTTTCCACAAGTTAATTTTACCCAAATTATCAACCTTCCCCCAAAAAAATACAAACTTTTTAAAGCCATTTTTAAAGTATACAATGTTTTCCCTTATCTGTCTACCTTTTTATGTTAAAATTGTATTCTATGTCATAATTCGACACTATTCGACAGTTCGTTTTTTCTTTTTATCTTCATCACCGTAATAATAGTAGTAGCCATTGCCAGCATATTTTTTCCCGTGACCTTTTTCTGATTTGTTTAAAACTACGCCTAGAATATTTGCATTTACCTTATCTAATAAATCTTTAGCTTTTTTAGCTGATTCTACTTCTGTTTGATTTGCTGCCACAACTAAAACTACTCCATCTACTAAACTAGACAAGATTTGTGCGTCTGTTACCGCATTTAGTGGTGGAGAGTCTATTATTATTCTTTCATATTTGTTTTCAGCTAACTGCATAAATAGTTTCATTCTTTTGGAAGATATTATTTCTGAAGGGTTTGCAGGTATAGTCCCTGCTGTTAATATATCTAAATTTGGTGCATAGCACATAACTGTTTCTTCTATTTTTAATCCATTTACTAAAAGATTTGAAAGCCCTAATCTATTTGTTATTCTAAATTTTTTATGAACTGTAGGTTTTCGAAGATCGCAGTCTATATATATAGTTTTCTTGCCAGATTGCGCCATAGTAAGAGCTAGATTGGCTGATAAAGTAGACTTTCCCTCTTGGGGTCCTGAACTTGTAATTAATATTTTTTTCGTTTCATTATCTATTGATGAAAATTCAATATTAGTCCTTAAAGTTCTATAACTTTCTGATATAGGTGATTTAGGCTGTTTTTCTACTATTAAACCTTTCATTCATTTCCCCCTAATTCCTGTTTTTCTTCTGTTTTTTATTATAAATCGTATTTAGGAATGTTTCCTATCACTGATATTCCTAGATGCTTTTCTATGTCATTTTCTGTTTTTATTGTGTTATCTAAATATTCTAATAAGAATGCTAGTCCAAAAGACACCAAAATACCTAAAACAAAGGCTATTGCTAAATTCATTTTTTTGTTTGGTTTTATTGGGTTTTCAGGTATAACTGCATCATCCATTATTTTTACATCACCTGCTGGGATAAGCTCCATTGCTCTTTCCACAAATGCAGCTGACACTGCTTGTACATTCTTATAGGATTCTATTGCATTGTCACTTTGCACTGCTATGTTTAAGATCATGGTTCCTGTTTGCGCTGTAACTGTAGTGTTATTTTCTAGTTCTTTCAGCTCTATATCTGCTCCTAATTTATCTATTGCCATTTCATAAACTTTATTGGTTGTTGCTATTTTATTATAAGTTTGCATAAGGTTTTGATACATTGACACTTCACTTTGTGTTATGTCTTCCCCGGTTTTATTTCCTATTATTATGCTTACATTTGATTCATAAGTTGGCGATAATACAAATATACTAATAATTCCTGATATAAAAACTGAAATTAAAGAGATTGCTACAATAAGTTTCATTCTTTTTCTTATTATTCCAAATATCTCTCTTATGTCTAACTCCATTTCTTGCTCCATACCTTGCCATCCTCCTAGTGTTTGCGTCTATACTTAGTTTACCTTATGTATTTATAATCTACAATGAAAATTTTAGGGAATAGAGGATTAATTATAAAAAAAACGTCCTATTAGGGCGTTTATACATTTTTTTGTTATTATCCGAATTTATTATTTACCGAACCGTCCCCACAATTTTTTCTTTTGAGATAGCTTTCTATCACCTATTATTATGTTTTCATCTTGCGTTAACAAATCTTGATTGTGTTTCATTATATTTTTTATTCCCTTGTTGTATTTTTCTGCTTGCTGCAAAGCTTCTAATATTTCTGGTTTTCTTCTTCGAGTGGTATGGGCATCTGAAGCTATGAAATCACAAACTCCATTTTCTATTAAAATTTTTGCGGTGTTTTTTATTTCTTTTCCAAACAAGCCTGTTATGCTGTGGGAATTTATTTGAAAATAACATTCTTCATTTATAAATTTGTTTATTAATAAAGGATCTTTTATTATATAATTATACCTTTCTGGGTGAGCTACTATTACCTTGGCTCCTAAAATATTTAATTCATAAATTAAGTCTAGCGCATCCTTTGGTAATTTATCCATAGGGAATTCTACCAATACATATCTTGTATCGTATAGTCCGCCTAGTATTCCTTCTTTATATAAATCAAGTGAGTATTTATCTAGATATATCTCCTGACCTGGATATATTTTAACTCCTAATTCTCTAGCTTCTATTTCCTTATTTAAATCTATTACAGCTTGTTTTATATCCTGATAATTATTTTCATTTTGCCCATATATATAATGAGGTGTGGCTATAATAGAATCTATCCCTTGCTTTTTTGCAATAGCTACCATAGAGAGTGAAGTTTCTAAATCTTCTGACCCGTCATCTATTCCAGGAAGTATATGACAATGAATATCTATCATTTTTTACTCCTTTTTCTTTTCTTTGATTCTGTAGAGTTATCTTCGTCACCATAGTAATAATAATAGCCATTACTATTATATTTTTTTCCTCGTCCTTTTTCGGATTTGTTTAACACTACTCCTAGGATATTCGCATTTACTTTATCCAATAAGCTTTTAGCTTTTTTAGCTCCTTCCACCTCTGTTTGGCCTGCAGCTACTACTAAAACTACCCCGTCTACTAAAGTTGCTAAGATTTGAGCATCTGTTACTGCGTTTAGTGGTGGTGAGTCTATTATTATTCTTTCATATTTTGTTTGAGCTAAATCTAAAAATGCTTTCATCTTTTTAGAAGATATTATTTCTGATGGATTTGCAGGTATAGTTCCCGCTGTTAATATGTCCAAACTTGGGGCATAGCACATAACAGTTTCTTCAAGCTTTAGTCCGTCTACTAAAAGATTTGAAAGTCCTATTCTATTTGTTATTTTAAATTTTTTATGTACTGTAGGTTTTCTAAGGTCGCAATCTATGTATAGAGTTCTTTTGCCAGAGTTTGCCATGGTAAGTGCTAAATTAGCTGATAGTGTAGATTTACCTTCCTGCGGTCCTGAACTAGTTACTAAAACTCTCTTTGTTTCTTTATCTATAGATGAAAACTCGATATTAGTCCTTAAAGTCCTATAACTTTCTGATACAGGTGATTTAGGTTCTAATTCTACTATTAATCCTTTCATACGTACCCCCTAATTCTTCTATTTTAATCTAAATCGTATTTTGGAATGTTTCCTATTATAGAAACTCCTAAATATTTCTCTATGTCATTTTCTGTTTTTATGGTATTGTCTAAATATTCTATTAAAAATGCTATTCCTATAGATACTAAAAGTCCTAAAACAAAGGCTATTGCCAAATTCATTTTTGTATTGGGCTTTATTGGATTTTCTGGAAATTTAGCATCATCCATTATTGTAACATCACCTGCAGTCATAAGATAAGTAGCTCTTTTTATAAAAGCATTTGACATAGCTTGGGCACCTTTGTAGGCTTCTACTGCGCTGTTACTTTGAACTGATATATCTAGTATCATAGTTCCTGTTTGAGCTGTTATTGTTGTGTTTTGCAGTAATTCTTTTGCTGTTATTCCAGTGTCTAAATCATCCGCTGCTATTTCTGCCACTTTATTTGTTGCAGCTATTGCCTTATAAGTCTGCATTAGATTTTGATACATAGAAACATCGCTTGAAGTTATATCTTCTCCAGTTTTGTTAGATACTATTATTTCTGCTTTAGCTTCATAAACTGGTGATAACACAAACATGCTTATAAGTCCAGCTACAAAAACCGAAATCGTTGTTATTATTAAAATAAGTCCTATTCTTTTTCTTATTATACCGAAGATTTCTCTAAGGTCTAATTCCATTTCTTCTTCCATATTAGCGCCTCCAGCCATTTTACCTTTTTTCCCTTTTTATCTCTATTGTTTTTATTTTCATCCTATTAAACGACCTTATTATTATAACCTAACATTACATATTTTACAAGTTGATTTCCATTTTTAAAGTTTATTAGGGGACAGGTATCAAATATTACTAATAACGCTATTTTACAATTGCTTCCAGGGGTCAGGCCCCATTATGATAAAGTATGTTAGCACTCCAATGATGATGGCAATTAGCAAAGATATATTTGCACTGAATATTTTAGCACTTAAATAATTAAAGGATAGCTTGGATGCTGCACCCATAATTAATGAAGCACTTAGTGTTTTTATAAAAGAAATACAAATATTCTTCATCCCAAATGGTCCTATTTTTTTTCTTATGCTAATAAATAAAAGAACAGTGGTTAACGTTGCTGATATGCTTGTGGCTAATGCTAGTCCACCTATTCCTAATATTTTTGATAAGATAATATTTAAAATGATATTTAATACCATACCAAATGCTGCATTAATCACAGGAGTTTTTGTATCTTGAAGTGCATAGAAGGCTCTTGACAATACTTCTCTTTGTCCAAAACTAATCATTCCTATGGAATAGAAAAATAAAGCATTGGAAGTCATAGAGATAGCCTCAGCATCAAAGGCTCCTCTTCCAAACAAAAGTTTAACTACTGGTTCAGCAAATATCATGGCTCCTATTTCTGCTGGTACAACTAATAAATTCACTCCATTAATTGCATCGGCTAATGATTTTTTATATCCTTCTGTATTATTTTCCGCTACCATTTTGGATATTATAGGATACATTGCTGTAACTATTGATACTACAAATATACCATGAACGAATAAATTAATCCTGTCTGCATAAGTAAGTGCTGAAATCGCACCTACCGCTAAACGAGACGCAATAGTTCTATCTACTAATACATTGATCTGATTAACTGAAACTCCAAGTATTACCGGAAGCGACAAAACAATCATATCTTTTAAATATTTATCATCTTTATCAAATAAAAAATGATAGCGATAGCCTTTTTTATAAATAAAAGGAACTAAAAATAATAACTGAAAAAAAAGAGAAATCACTATCCCTATGGGAAGAAGCATAACACTATGTTTGCTGCTAATTACTATAAATATTATTACACTAATATTTAAGGGAATACCCATAAGCGCAGGTGCTGTAAAATTATCTTTTATCTGCAAATAACCAGAAAATACATAAATACCTATAGAAAAATAAATTCCAATAACACTGATCCTTGTAAAACTAACTGCTAAGCGCAAAGTTTCCCCTTGAAATCCAGAAGCAAATATTTTTACTATTGGTGTAGTAAATATCATCCCAATTAAAACTATAAAACTACATACCACTATATTAAAATTAACAATATTATTTGTAAATTTCTCTGCTGAATTCACACCATTTTTTTCTTTTATATTAGTATACATAGGTATAAAATTCGTAGTTATCCCTGTCCCAATAAACGCAAAAATCACAGCAGGTACAGTCATAGCTATTAAATATGCATCTGCTATATTCGAAACTCCATAAAAATAGGACAATACAATATCTCTAACAAACCCACTGCTTTTTGCTATTATTGTTAGAATGATTAATAGTAATGCTGTTTTTTTCATTTATGTAACCTCATAATTAAACTTCTTTGGGATTTCTTTGAAACCTCTTTGAAATTATTTGAATATAATAATGGAACAGTAATGAAAAATATTCTAAAAATAGAGTCTACATATCCAATAGAAAAAAACGAAATACTTTCGAAAAATGCATAAAAAAACATAACAGTAAAACTTGAAGTAAACACTATCCCTGCAGTTCTATCATTTTTATAAATTCTCTTAATATTACCTGAAACGAATTTAAACACTATCACATGAAGCAATAAATCTATTAAACCACCGCCTACTAAAGTCTCTATATAAAAATTGTGAAATTGATCTAAATTGCACATATTATTAAGTAGAGTGGAACTTGTTATATATCCGATTCCAAAAAACCAATTATTTTGATTTAACATTTCAATAGCTGTGCGCCAAAGATCACTTCTACCTGAAGTTCCTACATCACTTCTAATTAACATATTAACAATAAATCCACTTATAGTAGCATTTGACGCAATGGTAAAAATAAAAATGATTGCAAAAATAATTAATATAATTTTGGACAATAGTTTTTTTCTATAATAAATCAAACAAAATATTAGAAGAAATAATCCTACAGATGCAGTAACCGTTCTTGAAAGAGTTGCAAATATATTAAATGCAAATAAAATATAGCAAACCCAATTATAAAAACTTCTCCTTTTAAAAAATAGAAAAGTATTTGCCACAGTAGAGAAAAATAGCAGCTGAGCAAAACCATTTCTTCCTAAATAGAAAGATTTAAAATCAACTGCATAGGGATTGCTAATATTTAAAATGTTTTTCAATCCACTAAAATTAACAACCATATTATACAAACAAGCTATAAATCCAAACATTACTATGTAACACATAAACCTTTCTATTCCTTTTTTAGAAATGTTATATTTATAAGGAATGCTAACAAATATAAAAAAGCTGATAAACCTAGCAAAAACATTAATAAAATCAAAACTCTCAATTTTTAATCCATTTACTGAAGATATTAGCAATGTCATTGTCTGAGAAATCATAAATAACCAAGCCATTATAAATAATTTTTTATCAACTGGTTTTTGTTTCCACATCCAAAAATAGAAAAACAAAATAACTGACTGAATTAGAAATACCATTCCAACAAGAATTGAATATAAACTACTAGCGATAAATGCTGAACTTATTAAACTTGTTATTAAAACTGGAAAAAGGCTAAATACTATACAAAAAAATAATACACTTCCTATCTTATCCCCTCTTTTATTCTCCAATTCAATCATTTTATTATTTCCCTTCTTCTAATAAATCGGTAATTTCTGTATATGTTTTTTTTCTGTCAAACATTACTTCAGCTAATCTACGATTATTCTCACCCATTAACTTTCTTAAATTCGGATTTCTATATAATCTCATTAATTTCACAGCTAAATCATAAGAATTATTATTTTCACAGTTAAACCCAATTTCATAATCATCCACTAAATTTTTATATTCTAAGCATTCTTGAGTATTTAAAACTGGTAATCCAGCAGCCGCATAGTCTCCTACTTTGTTTATAATGCTGTTTGCAGCCCCCTTACTTATTGGATTTATAGCAATATCGCAAGCCGCCAAAATTCCAACCATTTTGCCGTAGTCTAATCTGCCAGTAAACTCCGCATTTATCTTGCACTCTCTTGCATAATCCTGAAATCTAGATTTAAGCGGTCCGTCCCCCATAACAATAAACTTAATATTTCTAATGCCATTAACTCTTAATATTTTCAAAGCATCTATCACACAAGTTAAGTCATAGCACTTCCCTAATGTGCCTACATATGCTAGCCAGATTTCCGAAATTGGCTTGTCCTTAAACCTATTTGGGAGGATTAAATCATCAAAATATGATAGCTCCGTCCCCAAAAATACACTATGAGCTTCCTTACATTTTTTATTTACTTCAAGGGCTCGATTAACATAGGTTTTGGATACGGCTACAATATCATCCGCTGCTTTATATATATAATCGGCTTGTTTTTTCATTGGATAAAATATAATATTACTTATTAATGGTATATTTAAAAGCATTTTAAAAGCTTCTGGCCATATATCTTGAACATCGATAATAAATCTAACATGATTTTGTTTAGCATATTTAGCTGCCACTTTTCCTATATCTAGTGATGGAACAGAGCAATAGATAACATCTGGCTTTTTTCTATTTTCCAGATATTTTTTCAGATTTTTCCCCATTATATAATGGCTATATAACCTCTTAATTGAAACATTATTATTATAAGATGGTTCAGAAATCATAGTAAGTTTATAGCTTATACTATTTAATTGATCTTGATTTACTGTTCTTTGCTGTTTTGTATTATGAGAAAAAGACGATGCTACTATTTCAACTGTTTGATTTTCATTATTCATCTTCTCAGCTATGTAATGAAACCTTCCATTCCCAGCTTCACCAGGAACCTGTGCGAAATGTGCAATAATCAATATATCTTTCATTATATTCACCCACCTTAATTTTTTATATTATTTCTATAGGCTGGAAAAAATTCTGAATCTTTAAGACTTCCTGTACTTTTGCATAATTCATTATATACTTCTGTATTCCATATCTTTTTCCCAGTATAGAATTCAAACTCAGTATTTTTGCAAAACTGTTTCTTATATAAATACAAACTATCATCTTTAGCATTACTCTTTCCACCACCGTAATGTATTAATTTATAGCCATTTTCTTTGCCCCATATAGCAACTGCATATTTTAATAAATAAGATGGTGATAAATAAAGAAATTCACTAAGTGTCCCCGATAAATGTACATGTATTGTGTTATTGCATATAAAATTTAGCGATATTGCTATAGGCTGTTCTTTATATATAGCCTTAACAAATATAATATTTTCTCCAAACATCTTAAAACATTGTTTGAAATAATCATCACCAAAATAATAATACTTATCCGCATTTTTTCTATCCATAGTTGAATAATATATCTTCTTAAATATGTCTATATCTTCAGGATTTTTAGAAATTTCATAAGTTACACCTTTTTCGATTACTTTCCTTACTTTTCTCCTGCATCCCTTTGAAAACTCTGATTTGTAAGGGTCTTCATATGTAAGATTTGTACCTAAAGTATTTCGCATATAATTCACATCATAGCAGCTAACAAAATCTTGCGCATTTTTAACTATAGGATGAAATCTGACAAATTCACTTACAATATTATTTCCTCGGCAATATTTTTGAAATTCTACATTGAACTCTTGGACAAGTTCTTCCCTGCAGCCTTCCTTGCATTCTGTAATAACAGGGCCACCATAACCATATGGCGTTACAAGATCAAAATAAATTTTATTATCAATAAGTAATGGGATTTGTCGTTTAATGAACATATGACAAATCGTCCCTATAGAAATCTTAAATTCGAATACCTGACAAAATCCCTGTTCAATTTTTTCGTATAATTTCCCATAATTCTCTTGGAAATATATGTCCTTCATTACCATAAACTTGTACACTCCTTACATTGTTGCCATGATTTAAGTTGTCCACCTTTATCGCTATTGCGGCATACTGTTATTTTCTACTTTTTTATTTAGACATTATTGAATAGTTGCTTTTTTTCTTATATTTGCTAAATTCCCCTCGATATCCTCTGTGTTAATAGCGATATTTTCTTTTTTAAAAACCTTTTTTATAGTCTTACATAAAATTCTCAAATCTCCTGAAAAACTAATAGCGGCTACATACTCCACATCCTTTTCAAGCCTATTGTCCCAAGCCAGAAAATTACGGCCGCTAATTTGAGCAAGCCCCGTAAGGCCTGGTCTCACATCATGGCGATGCTTCTCTTCTTGAGTATAATATGGCAAATATTGGACCAATAAAGGTCTAGGACCAACTATACTCATATCCCCTTTAAATATATTGAAAAGTTCTGGAAGTTCGTCTAAACTAGTTATTCTTAATATTTTTCCAAATTGGGTTAATCGAGTGCAATCTGGCAAAATCTCTCCATTCTCATCTGTCTCATCTGTCATAGTTCTGAATTTATATATAGTGAATATTTTTTCTTTAAATCCCGGCCGCCTTTGTTTAAATATCATGGGACTGCCAAGTTTTATCCGTACTAATGCAGCCACAATAATCAGAACAGGAGATAATATTATTAATGCAAGTAGCGACAAAATAAAATCCATTGGTCTCTTTATGATTTTTTTGTATATTCCCCATTTTTGTTTAGCTATATTACTTTGCATCCCCCTCACCCCTAGTTAAATTACTTTGTACTCGCTACTTCGTTGTAAACATTCTTATTTATCCAGAAATTTTTAATAATCTTAACTATCCTGTTCATATCCGCTCTTGTCATTTTTGTATCACTTGGCAAACAAACTCCTCTATTAAAAATATCTTCTGAATTACTTAAAACACCTTTGTCATGATTTTTTTCTTGATTTTCATCTTTGTCTTGATTTTCAGAGAAAAAATCGTATTTTGAAAAAACAGGTTGCAAATGCATAGGCTTCCACACAGGTCTAGATTCTATATTCTCGTTTTCCAGCGCTAGCATAATATCCATAGGTTTAATCCTACTTCCTTTTTTTAAAGTAATTACAGACAACCAATAATTAGGCTCTCCATATGACGCTACATTCATCATTTCTATATCCTTTATATCCATAAATTTCTCTTTGTAGAACTCATAAATCTTCTTCTTCTGCTGAATCCTTGTATTTAAAACTGTAAGCTGCCCTCTCCCTATTCCTGCTAATACATTGCTCATTCTATAGTTATAACCTATTTCTGAATGCTGATAATGCCTTGCAGGATCTTTAGACTGAGTGGCCCAAAATCTCGCTTTTTTTATAGCATCTTCATTATTTGAAACTAACATACCACCCCCTGAAGTAGTTATAATCTTATTGCCATTAAAAGAATATATGCCAAACTTGCCAAAAGTCCCGCTATACCTTCCTTTATATGTAGCACCTAAAGATTCCGCTGCATCTTCAACTATAGGAACATTGTAATATTCGCAAATATCCATTATTGGGTCCATATCAGCACTTTGCCCATAAAGATTAACCACTATAACCGCCTTAGGAAGTTGTCCCATCTTTTCTGAAACTTGAAAGGCTTTTTTTAAAGCTATAGGCGACATGTTGAAACTTTCCATATCGCAATCAATAAATACAGGAATAGCTCCCTGATATAATATGGGGTTACAAGAACCTGAAAAAGTAAGTGATGAGCAAAACACCCTATCACCTTGTCCAACATTTAGCCATTTCAAAGCTAAATGAATGGCATCGGTCCCAGAAGAAAGCGCTACTGTAGCTTTTACACCAACAAAATTTGCAATATCATTTTCAAAACCATCTACATTAGGGCCAATAGGCGCTATCCAATTAGTATCAAAAGCTGCTTTAATATATTTTTCTTCCTCCCCGCACATATGAGGAGATGCTAAATAAATTCTTTTACTTTTACTCTTATTCATACTCATCTTCCTAATCTCCCTTTATTCCCTCTTTTTTTCATTACCATTTGCAATACTCACTGCTATTTCTTGTTTATCCCAATCTTGTTTGTTCCTCTCTTGTTTGTTAAAATCGCCTTCACAATTAACTCTTTTATAAGTAGGAACTAATTTCATTATTTCTTTTATAAGTTCTTCTTCTGTTCCGTTATCTATTACATATTTTATGATTTTAAAGTATCTCTGAAGTTGTTCTATATCATAGAGCATAGGTTTACCTATAAATATTTTTTCATTCTTTGTTTTTTCAAGACCTTCTTCTTCCATTAGTAACTCTTCATAAAGCTTTTCACCTTTACGAAGTCCTGTGATTTCTATCTTTATATCTTTATTAGGTTCATAGCCTGAAAGTCTTATTAAATCATAGGCTAAATCGTATATTTTAATAGATTTTCCCATGTCTAGAAGAAATATTTCTCCACCTTTTGCATAAGCCCCAGCTTGAATAACTAATTGAGCAGCTTCTTGAATAGTCATAAAAAATCTAGTTATTTCCTTATGAGTTACTGTAACTGGGCCACCTTTTGCTATTTGTTTCTTAAACAATGGAATAACAGAACCATTGCTTCCAAGTACATTACCAAATCTAACTGCTACAAATCTAGTTTGACTTATTTTATCCATAGCCTGAACTATCATTTCACAGATTCTTTTTGTGGCACCCATTACATTTGTTGGATTTACCGCTTTATCTGTAGATATCATCACAAACCTTTTAACCTTATATTTAGACGCAACTTGAGTTAAATTATATGTTCCAAACACATTATTTTTAACAGCTTCACCAGGATTATTTTCCATAAGCGGTACATGTTTATGTGCTGCTGCGTGAAATACCACATCAATAGATTCTTTGCTAAATAGATTTTCTAAACTTTGATAATCTCCAATAGATGCTATTATTATTTCTAAATGCAGCTCTTTATAGCTTTGTTCAAGTTCCATTTGAATGTCATAAACACCATTTTCATATATATCTAATAAGATAAGTTTTAATGGTCTAAATTTTGCTATTTGCCTTGCAAGTTCACTTCCAATAGACCCTCCCCCTCCAGTAACTAACACTGTTTTATCTTTTAAATATTTATCAATCTCTATACCATCTAGTTTTATAGGCTTTCTCCCTAATAAATCTTCTACTTCTACATTTCTTATATTATTTATAGATACATTTCCATCAATAAGCTCATATATTCCTGGAATAATTTTCACTTCGCAATTAGTATCACTACATATCCTTACCACCTCTTTTCTTTCTTCTTCTTTAAGTGACGGAATAGCAATAATTATTATATCTATAGCTTCTTCCGTTGCTGTCTTTTTAATATCCTTTCTGGTTCCAAAGACTTTAGTCCCTGCTATGTAAGTACCTAATTTTTTTAAACTGTCATCTATAAAACATATAGGTTCAAGTTTTAAATTCTTACTGTTGTGCATTTCTTTTAATATAATTGAACCAGCATCACCAGCTCCAACTATCATTACTCGTTTAGCATTTTTCAATCTTTTTTTATCAAATAATCTAAGTATTCTTCTATAAATTCTAAAACTCATTCTTAATCCCACTGTAAATATTGCAATTAAAACCGTAGCCATTACATTTATAGTTATTGGAATTGAAACTTTCAAAATTCTGAATATTAATAAACTCAATACTCCAGCACATACACAAGCACATATAGCTAATATAAATTCATCTATACTTGCATAGTTCCATAGACTTTTATATAGTTTAAATATTATAAATGGAACAAGAAAAATAATAGGAATAAGAATGAAAACAACATAATTACTTTTCATATATCTTACTGGTATTCTAGTTCCATACCTAAAATAATAAGAAATAAAATATGATAAATAAATGAAACATATATCAACTAGTAAAAGAACACTTTTTTCCCATCTCTTTGTTTTTCTCACTAAATCACATCCTCCTTTGAATAAATTTTTTATTATAAATTTCTTGTAACTTGTCCCTCTTCAACTTATATATATACAATTATTGGAAGTTTATGATTGCATCGTTAAATTATTTCCAATAAAAAAAATCGCCATAACGACGATTCATTTACTTTAGTTATTTACCTAGATATCTTTTGCTTAAATATTTTTATTGTTGTTGATGAATTTTTTCTTTTCTCTTTGAAAAATTTCACTTCATTGCTTATATCTGCTCTATATAAAACTCCACCGCAAGTATCGCATTTCTGACCTTCAGCAATGTTTGCTGTGTACCACTCTGCTTTGCATTTCCTGCAAATAAACTTCATCATTAATAATTAAACCTCCATCTTAACCCGGCGGGTATTCGGCAAGTGTCCAGTGGGTGTCCGGCAGGTGTCCGGGCTATCTATTATTTCCATTTCCACCCTGTAGGTGAAGAATTATTTCCATTTCCGTCCAGGGGTCAGGCCCCATTTCAATCTCGATTAAATAAGTCCCTTGTGTATACTTTGTCTTCTACATCAAATAATTCTTTTGATAATCTATTTGAAACTATAACATCACATATTTGTTTAAACTCTTCTAAGTCTTTTATTACTTTTGAATTATAGAAACTATCTTCTTGAAGCACAGGCTCATAAACTACAACTTCTATACCCTTAGCTTTGATTCTTTTCATTATGCCTTGTATGGAAGATGCCCTGAAATTATCCGAATTTGTTTTCATAGTCAATCTGTAGATTCCCACTATTTTAGGCTCTTTTGCCATAATCATTTCAGATATATGATCCTTTCTAGTTCTGTTGGCATCAACTATAGCGCCTATTATATTGTTTGGAACATGTTCATAATTGGCTCGAAGCTGCTTTGTATCTTTAGGCAGACAATATCCTCCATACCCAAAAGATGGATTATTATAATGCGTTCCTATTCGAGGGTCTAAACATACTCCATCGATAATATCCTTTGTATTTAAATTTCGAAGTTCCGCATAAGTATCAAGTTCATTAAAATATGCAACTCTTAAAGCTAAATAAGTATTTGAAAATAATTTAACAGCCTCAGCTTCAGTAGACTCAGTAAATAACATTTGAATATCCTTTTTTATTGCCCCTTGAGCTAGCAATGACGCAAAAGTTTCTGCCCTTTCAGATTTTTCTCCAACTATTATTCTAGAAGGATACAAATTATCATACAGAGCCTTGCCTTCTCTTAAAAATTCTGGTGCAAATATAATATTTTCCGTTTCAAACATTAGCCTTACTTTTTCAGTATAGCCAACTGGCACTGTGGATTTAATAAATATCACCGCTTCTGGATTTATAGATAAAACATTCGCGATAACCGCCTCTACAGTTCTAGTGTTGAAATGATTTTTTTCAGCATCGTAATTTGTAGGTGTTGCAATAATAACAAAATCAGCATTTTCATATGCATGATAAACATCTGTAATAGCAGTTAAATTTAGATCTTTATCTCTTAAATATTCTTCAATCTCTTTGTCCACGATTGGCGACTTTCTATCATTTATCATGTCCACCTTTTCTTTAATAACATCAAGTGCTATAACTTCATTATGTTGAGCTAGTAATATTGCATTTGAAAGTCCAACATAACCAATTCCTGCGATTGTAATTTTCATTTTTCTCCTATCCCCTTTATGTGATTTAGTATATTTGTTATATAATTTTTATGATTTATTGAACACACGCTTTATTGAGCATTTTGCAATAAATCTTCTTGCTGATTTTCTTGATTATCGTTTTGTATCCAGTTCTGATCCTCTTGTTTGTACAAGCCATCATTATTTTCTTTATCCAAAAGATGGCATCCCTCGTCACTCTCGATTTCATAATATTCTTTATACCAGTCCACAAATTTCC
Source organism: Clostridiaceae bacterium (assembly GCA_041821285.1). Classification (GTDB taxonomy): domain Bacteria; phylum Bacillota; class Clostridia; order Clostridiales; family Clostridiaceae; genus JAJBWD01. The sequence continues at coordinate 13,384 of JBGUER010000007.1, read as the reverse complement.
CAATACCTTCTTCTATAGTTGTACTAGGTTTGAAACCAATATCTTTTTCTAAATCCGATACATCAGCATAAGTTTTAACTACATCTCCTGGCTGCATATCCATATAAATCTTAGTAGCCTTTTTACCTAATTTCTTTTCTAATACTTCTATGAATTTTTCTAATTTAACTGGCTTGTTATTTCCAATATTATATATTTTATAAGGAGCAAAACTCGAACTTAAATCATCATCATTTTCATCCCAATCAGGGTTAGCCTCTGGTGCTAATGGAATAAGCTTATATATTCCCTCCACAATATCATCCACATAAGTAAAATCTCTCTCCATCTTTCCATGATTAAAAACTTTAATGGGTTTATCGTTTAATATGGCATCGGAAAATAAGAAATACGCCATGTCAGGTCTTCCAAAAGGACCATAAACAGTGAAAAATCTCAAGCCAGTAGTTGGAATTTTATATAAATGACTATAAGTATGAGCCATGAGTTCATCCGCCTTTTTAGTTGCAGCATAAAGTGACACAGGGTGGTCCACATTGTGATTTGTAGAAAATGGAGCTGTTTTATTTCCGCCATAAACAGAACTTGAAGATGCATAAAGCAAATGCTTCACAGGATAATTCCGACAAGCTTCAAGGATATTTACAAACCCAATTAAATTTGAATCCACATAAGCATAAGGATTAGTAATAGAATATCGAACACCAGCTTGGGCAGCTAAGTTAATAACATAGTCAGGATGATAAATCTCAAAAATCTTATCCACAGATTGTTTGTCCTTTAAATCTACCCTGTGGAAAACAAAATTTCTATTTTTCTTTAATAAAGCAAGGCGATCTTCTTTAAGCATGGTGTCGTAATAATCATTTATATTATCTATTCCAATGACTTTATGCCCTTGGTTAATAAGGTAGATGGCTAAGTGAAACCCTATGAATCCCGCTGCTCCGGTGATTAGGATGTTGGAATTAGGGTTTATGGGGGTTGGGGTATTGCTAATGTTTGGGTTGTTTTGGGTGTTGAAGTTATTTAGGTTGTCCATGTTATTTGTTGTATTAGGGTTGATTGTGGTTTTAGGGTTTGTTGTTGTACTGGGGTTTGTTGTGGTATTGAGGTTGTCCATGTTTGTGTTGTTTTTTATATTTATGTTGCTTCGGTTGTTCATGTTTTGTGCACTCCTTTGGATTATTTATTTGTTTGAGGTGTTAATTCTTGTATTGATATTTTGTTAAGTTTTATTACATTTAATACATATATTTACATATGAGTGGTAAAAAAAATATATGCTGGTATTATAATTATAAAATTTTCCATTCAGAACAGGTTGTTGGATTACCACAATCATCCTTTATTAAACGATCTTTCCCTATTTCTACTATTCCAAGTCTTTTCTCATTGCTTTTTAGAAACTTTCCAAAATTTGCATTAAAAGAATCATCTGGCGAACAATTATCTTTAACATATCTCCCTACTTGTTTTTTAATTGCGTCAGTTGTATAAAAAGTTTGTTTATTCTCACTTTTAAAATCAGTAATAGTTTTAATTACTTTTAGTAATAAATTATCATTAAAAAATGTTTTTGACATTGATAACATCTCCTTAAATTTGATATTTGTTTAGTTGTTTTATTTAATATTAACTCTCTTTATCACAAGCAATTGCATATTTTCTTCTCATAATTTTCAACTTTAACTTTTCTATTATTCCGTTCATTTCCTTTCTCATACTTGGAAACATATATAGGATTCCAAAATAAAATAAACAGCATATTATAATTGATACTAAACTCCACCCTATTCCATTACTAATTTGTTGCAATAAATACCCTACTACTCCCATAACAATAGCTGAAACTCCTGTAGGCATTACATTTTTAAATGTTTTTTCTACTGGAAATCTTATGGCAAACTTCATTATAATAAAATGAACTAATATAGCCTCCATTCGTATCCATGATCTCGCATAAACCAATGTCCAAAATCCATATCTAGCACTAATTATGCAGGTTGGTACCAATACCACTAAATGCAGTAATTGAGCTAAAAATGATAATTTGGGTTTTCCTTTTGCCCGATATACTTCACTGCAAAAGGCAGCAAACACAATCATTATCGCACTAGTTAATGCCCAAATACCTATTACTCCACTTGCTTCACTCCATTTACTACCTAATAATATTTTTGTAGCCAATTTACTATATATGTACACACCTACGCCCAAAGGAAACACTAATATTGAAACAAACCTTTGAACTTTAAAAAACATATGATTAAACTGATTTTCATCATCTTGTAAACGAGATAAAGCAGAAAAAAGTACCGGTACCGTAGATGCAGTAATTAATGCCATAAGAGAATTAACCATAATTGTTGAAGTCTTGTAAATTCCTAAATAATACTGATTTAAATAACGTCCAATAATAAATGCATCTGCCCATGTAGTAAACCAAATTGAGATTGCTTCAATTAATGACCATATACTAAAAGATAGCATCTCTTTCAATATCCCAACATTATAAAACATCTTTGGTTTCCATTTTGATTTAATAGTCATTATAACTGCATTTGAGAACTGGATACATATTGCACCTATAATAAGTGCCCAATAACTTAATCCTAAAAGTGCTAACGGTATTGTTACTGCAAAAGGTATACAAATTGCAATCATTCTAACTAAAAAAAGAGTTTTAAAATCAAAATCACGCCTATAAAGTGCCATTTGTATACTAGAAAAAGATGTTAGTAATAATTGTACACATGCTATTGCTATAACATTGCCCAATCCAGGATTCCCAACTAACATTGCAAGTTGATTACGAAACAAAATTATATATGCTAATAAAAAAATTGATATTCCCAAATTTGTCCAAAAGGCTACATTAGCATTTTTATATTTTTCACTCTCCTCTTCAAATTCATGCTGTACCAAATATTTTTGAAATCCTGCATCTGTAAACATATCTGCAAAACTCATAATCATAGTTACTGTAGCAACAACACCGAAAGCTTCAGGAACAAGTATTCTAGCTAAAACCATATTAGTAATAGGACTTACTAATTTAGCAGCTACTTCTGTAATAGTTGACCACTTTGTTGCATTCAAAATTTTATTATGAAGATTATTATCTTTCACTATTATTTTCTCCCTTTAAACAAGTTAACACTAGTTCCCTATGTGCTTCACATTAAATATAATTTTCCATTGCCAATAATTGTTTTTTATTGTATTTTCCTTTCAACATCACACCATTTAATAATCTTCTATCGATTCTTGATAGCCACTTACCAAATCCAGAAAAACTTCTTAAATATGACTCTGTATTTTTTTGTGCGAATTTTTGATATTCATATTTAACAAATCCATCCTGTATTATTTCATCCGAGCGTTTATAAAATACTTCTAGTATTCCTTTTGATATTTCTGGTTCAGCTAACCGCACACTATTTTTTTGTTTTAAAATTGGAATATATTCTAAATTTAATCCATCGTTTATATTAACTTTTAGTAATAAACTTGTTCGCCAAAACTCACTTTCAGAATGATCAAATAAAAAATTACCTTGTCCATAAATTATTGTTGAACCTATATATTTCTCTAAACATCCAATACAATGACTATGTTGACATATACTTAAATCTGCTCCCTTTTGAGCAAACTTCCTACAAACTTTCTGAAGATATGGTGATGGATACCGATAATGTTCTTTCCCACCGTGATAAATAACAATATCAACTAACTAGATTCATATAGCTACAATAATTAACCAATTAACAATTAGGAAGATTAATCCAACTACCTATATTTTGTTCATATTCAGGCGGTGAAAAAGGAGTAAATCCGCTCCCTGGTGAAAATGTGAGTTCCCCAAAGTATATTTTTCCTGCAACATTAAATAAATCTACTCTTACAAATGAATATCCACCACACAATTTATTAACTATATCAATCATCTCTTCGAAATTTTTAGGTCTGATTGGATCATAATCTAAAGGTTTATGATCATTTCTATAAAATGGACATCTATTCCAATTCATGTCATAAAAATTCATTTTAAGTGTTCCCTTTGTATTATCGCCTTTTGCGATATAAAAAAACTTAGCTATACCGTTAAAACAATAAAACTTATAATCACAAATTTCTTCTTCTAAAAATTCTTCGCATATTATTCTTGGAACTGCATCCTTATATGGCCATTCACGTCCATGCCAAAACAAATTAGATTTCATATTATTATTATACTTCTTCTTAAGCATATTTCTATCAATATTATTCTTGTCTTTGCATATATAAAAACTGCCTGAATCATGCGTACATTTTAAAACAAATTGATTAGGTAAACATTCAAAATCAATATCATCAAACTTTTCCCAAACACCTAACAACGGTATTAAATATCGTATACCAATTGTATCTTCAATGTATTTACGAACAGCATATTTATCTACTTTCATTGTATAATCAGGATTACGGTTGTGTAATTTAAGCCATTGTAATTTTTCATTAAAAGTTATGGGATTATTTAAATTAAGTCGTTTACCGATGATTATAAAATAATAAAGTTTAAGATACGATGCATCCGACATCCAATTTAACACTCCTACTTTTGCTAAGTTCACCACTACTAACTTTGGTATTTCAGAAGGTTTATTTAAAAACACTTTAATAAATGTATTAATTTTGCTCATTATTATCATTCCTTTTAATTGTAGTTATTTTTCTTTTGAATACAAATATAACTATCCATAAAAAATACTATTATTTACACATTGTTTTAGATTTTATAAAATTCTAAATGAATATTTAAATTTTTTTTAGTCAACTAAAATAAGTAATTTCTTCATACTATGACCTCCTTCAATACTATTTTTTTCCATTAATTAATAACCAACTACCTATTGCTAAAAATATTTGTATTAGCGGAATATTGTATGTAACAACACCCGTTTCTAAAATAATCAAACTAATAATAAATCCAATTAAAAAGTCCCTATATTTCTTATCAAATTTATTCAAATTCCACAATTTAACTAATAGATAAACATAAAAATAATAATATATAATAAACCCAATCAAACCTAAATTAACTAATAATTCTATAAAATTATTGTGAGAATACGTATTAAAACATGATATTAAATAGTAATTATTAATACCATATCCTAAAATAGGTTTTAAAGATGATAGTTCCCAACCTCGTCTAATCATCATTGTTCTAACATAGTCAGAATTGTTTAATTGTCCTTTACCTAATAAAGCTTCAACTAAGCTCTCCATTCTATGACCAATATGATTATATATAATTGGCACATTAATCATAATATGATATGCTACCACAACTACAAACACAACAATTATCGTTTTGATAATTATTTTTCTTTGCCTTTTTTTATTAGTTTTTGAGATTAAAATTAAATACAAAAACAAAATTGGAATAACAAAAAACTTTCTTCCACCCGATAATGATAACATATAAAGTTCTGACAAAATTGTAAAAAAACAAATGATTTTCATTTGTTTTTTTGAGTAAATTATTAACCAAAATGAACAAATTAAAGAAATCATAATAAGTAGTGCCAATGTATTTGCATTTCCAAATAATTCATTACCTAACCTAGAATCTGTGCTAAGTTGATTAGTAAATACCATAATTAAAAACAAAATCAAACCAGATAAGCTGAAGCATATAAAAATATTTTCTATATCATTTGTGCTTTTAATTATATATACTATCCCAATAGTTATACCAAGTACAACTAACAAATTATATATACTATTAAAGGCTACATTAAAATCATATGCATATAAACAAGAAAATACAGACCATGCAATAAAAATCACATACCATTTAGTATATGAATAAATCTTAATTTGTTTTAATCTGATAATTACATTTAATACACCAATGCCAAATAAAGAGTATAAAGCAAAAGTATTAATGGTAGAGCTTATTTTAAGTGCAGGAAATGTATATACATCTAAAATATAGAAATACACGAACAGCATACTGTAGTTTATCTTTTTAAATTTAATCAACATAACTTTCCCCTATTATTTTATCAATATATTTACTCCACATATTTATAATTTTTTTCGGTGAATATTTATCCACAATTTCAGTTGCTATTTTTGCGTATTGTTCGGCAAGATCAGGGTGCTCAATATAATTTTTAATAGCTTTAACAACTGCATCTACATCTCCCTTTGAAACAATAACACCATTTACTTTATTTTCTATCAACATTCTAGCACCACCTGGACTACAATCAGTAGATATAACAGGTAATCCTACAGACATTGCTTCAATTAAGGCATTAGGAATGCCCTCATAATCAGATGTTAAAACAAACATTTTCGATGATTTTATAGTATCGCAGATATTGTTTACAACACCTGCAAATTGCACTTTATCTTCTACTCCTAAATCTACCGACATATTTTGAATAGTCTCTAAATCTTTGCCATCTCCATAAAATACAAGTTTAATCTCTGGATATTCCGTTGTTACTTTTGCAAAAGCTTTAAGCATAACATCCTGCCGTTTTTGTATAAGCTCAAAACGTCCAACAAACACAATTTCATTGTTACGTTTAATATCCGAATCATATTTGCTTTTTTGCGTTACTGGATTTGGAATCACTTCACTATTCCTTACTATTTTTTTATTAAAATAATCTCTCGCACCTTCTGTCTGAAATACTGACCCTTGTGCAAAATAATATATAAATTTAAGAAATTTGCTTGTTTGTATACCATATCTATATGGATCTCCACGTTCACAAATAATTACTGGTACCTTTGTAAACAGAGTTGCTAAAGTAGAGATTGTATTTGGATTTTGTAAAAAAGATATAACAACATCTGGTTTAACACGATTGATTATTTTTTTTACTTGATAAATCTGTATAAATCTTCTCAATATTCTTTTAGTAGCAATATTTTTTTCAGGTATATAATCTATATAATTATCTAATTCATAGTAACTTGTTGTACCTTCATATGTATATATATGTACATCGTAATCGCCTTTACTTAATTGATTTGCAACATAAGAAAGCATCTTATCCGCTCCACCATAACGTATTTGATGTATAACAAAAAGTATAGATTTTTTCAACGTATATTTCCTCCTACTGATTAAATTAATAGGGACATGTAACTATTAGAATATTTTGGCAAATGGATATTCTTTCAACAATTTGAATACGGTTTTGAATGCTATTTTATCTTTTGGGTCAATCTTAATATCAATATTTGTTACATCTTTAATTTGTTTTAAATTAAATCCAAAGTGCTTAAAGCATCTTAAATAATGCATAAACTTAATAATAGGATAAAATATTTTAGGATATACAGCCTTTTTTGTGTATAACAATGAATTAAGTGCAATAAACTTTCTTTCTTGAAAAAATCTTGGATGATCATGCATTACAGTTATTTTATTATAACAAGCTACTCTAAAACCTCTATTGAAAGTACTCATACTGAGCATTAATTCTTCATATCCAAACTTTACCTTACTACTGTATAAAACATTCTTATAATCAGCTTTTTTAATAATATGAATAGCACCATGAAAAGATAGTACGTTGATTAATTTTCCTTTTCGTTTTTGTTTAGATTCAATTTCAACCATTAATCTATTTTCTATAACATCAAAAATTTTTGTTGTTATAATAGCAATTTTATCATTAGATATTTTGACCTCTAATAATTTTCTTATGTCATCGGGCCCTTTAAAGTATATATCGTCATCTAAAAAGAGAATAAATTCTCCTTTAGCTCTCATGAATCCTTCATTTCGACCTTGAGGAGCACCTAAGTTGTCTTGCATATAATTGTACTTTATGTCTTGTAAATAATTAGACTCAATTAATTCTTTTGTACCATCAGTAGAATGATTATCTATTACTATTATTTCATACTTGCAATTTATATTACTTTCCAAACAACTATCAATACATCTTGACACCTTATCTTTTCGATTGTATGTTAATATAACAATTGATAATTTTATATCTTTTTCTAGAAAATTTCTATTCATATTTGATTATCCCTTCAACTCTATATTACTCGAATTATAGTTTGTATCCGTTACATAACATTTTAATACACTAAAAGATTGTATCCTAATAATTTAATATTAAAAAATATTTCGTGAATCACCACACTCATTTTATAACCCACTCATAGGCATCTACATACATATTAGTAACTATAGTATCGATATAATTTTCTTTCACTTTTCTAATATTCCAATTTGACTGTTCTTTTCGTATGTTTTTATCACTATCTAAGTTCTTTATAGCTTCCACTACGGCCGGCACATCTTTCGTTCTCACAACTATTCCACCGTGTTCTTCTATCATGTCATGGTTTGCTGCCCAATCTGTAACAATACATGGTAAACCATTTGCCATTGCTTCTACTAATGCATTTGAAAACCCTTCACCCGGAAAACATGTAAGAAAAATAAAAATATCAGCTTTTTCAAATTCTAATTTTACCTCTTCTTTCCTCAATTCACCGCTAAGAATTACATTTCTTGGTTTATTCATTTTAATAATATTAGATTCTGCTTTACCCACAAGATGAAACTCTACCTCTGGAAATTCACTCGCGACTTTTATAATGTCATAACAGCCTTTACTCTCAATTACACCACCAACATATACGACTCTTTTTATACTTTCAGAAATTATTTTTGTGTTCTCATTTCTTATCATACTTTCCTCAATAAAGTTCGGTATTAAAAGCACAGGTATTTTACTGTATTTATTTATAAATTCTAATGATGATTTATTAAGAGCTATTACAAGATCACTCTTATTTGTAAGTATACGAAATATAATATTTCCTAATTTACTCTTCACCATATTTTCTAAGGTGCATCTATAATGTATTATAAATTTTCTTTTCTTTGTCTTAGTAATTATTGCACATATAAGTTCTCTTAACATACCTGTAGTTCCAGCAGGAATACAAGAATGAACAACCTTAGCATCTTTATCTTCAAGAGATTTACAAAGATTTTTCCATATGCTAATACATCTCTTCATCTCAGTATAAATCTGTATTTTTTTAGCGCTTCCAAATACTTCTCGATTACCAATTAATTTCTCATCAACAACCTCTACCTTCCAACCATTCTTCAAATTAGCATTTTGCATTCTAACTGTCCAACTAGCTATTCCCCCAGCTGGTGGAGGCGTTGGTGCCAACAAAATAACTTTCATTCTATTTCCCCCAAACCACTCTATTCACATAGTCCGTATAAGATAATATAATCCTAAGTACCTTATCAGATACATTAGGCATACTATAATCTTCCACATGCCTTAGAGTATCAATTTTCTGTGTTTCTAATACACTTAACCCCTGAAGGATTCTTTCTTTTTCAAGTCCCACCATCATAACTGAAGCTTCTTCCATTGCTTCTGGTCTTTCATGTGCTTGTCTAATATTAAGAGCTCTAAATCCTAATATTGATGATTCTTCACTTATTGTTCCACTATCACTTAATACTGCTTTAGCTTTTATTTGAAGCTTTACATAATCATTAAATCCCATAGGCTTCATAAGTGATATTAAAGGATTAAATTCAATTTCTTTTGAATCTATCATTTTTCTTGTTCTTGGATGAGTACTAACTATAATTGGAAGTTTATATTTATCTGATATTATATTTAAGCTATCAACTAAATTTAAAAAGTTTATTTCTGAACTTATATTTTCTTCCCTGTGCGCTGATACTAAAAAATATTGTCCATCTTTTAAATCAAGTCTTTCTAATACATCTGATTTTTCTATATCATCAAGTCTTGAATTAATTACTTCAAACATAGGGCTTCCTGTCTTTATTATTCTATCTGCTGGTAATCCTTCGCTAAGTAAATATTCTCTAGCTATATCGCTATAGGTTAAATTTATATCAGATGTATGATCTACTATTTTTCTATTTGTTTCTTCTGGTACTCTTTGATCAAAGCATCTATTTCCTGCTTCCATATGAAAAATAGGAATATGTCTTCTTTTTGCTGCTATAGCTGTAAGACAACTGTTTGTATCTCCAAGTATTAAAAAAGCATCCGGTTTTACTTGTTCTAAAATAGGATCTATTTTTACAAGTATATTTCCTATAGTTTCTACTGCTGTTCCAGTAGCTGCATTTAGAAAATAATCCGGTTTTTTTAATTTAAAATCATTAAAAAATATTTCATTTAATTCATAGTCATAATTCTGGCCTGTATGTACTAGAATATGTTCTATTGCTTGTGATTCTTCTAATTTATTTATAACAGCAGAAAGTCTTATTATTTCTGGTCTTGTACCTACTACTGTCATTACCTTTAGTTTCTTCATTTATCAACCTCCAAAAAATAAGTATCTGGTTTTTCAGAATTAAATGCTTCATTTGCCCACATCACTGTGACCATCTCTGTATCACCTATATTTACTATAGAGTGTGTATACCCTGTTGGTATATCTACCACTTGAAGCTTTTCCCCTGAAACTTTATATTCAAGAATCTCATCTGAATCTAATTTTCTAAAACAAATTAATCCAGAACCACTTACCACCAAAAACTTTTCATTTTTAGTATGATGCCAGTGATTTCCTTTTGTAATTCCTGGTTTAGATACATTTACTGATACTTGACCTCTATCAGGTGTTCTTATAAATTCAGTAAATGACCCCCTATTATCACAATGCATATTTAAATCATAGGAAAATTCCTCTTCTGGTAGGAAACTTAAATATGTGCTATATAGCTTTTTAGTTAATGAATCACTCATATCTAGAATACTTAAATTTTTTCTACTTTCTTTAAAGCTTTTTATTTTATCTGCTAATTCACCTAATTTAATATTGTAATAAACAGGGATATAGCAATATCCATCTTTAACAGTAGGCTTTCCTTCCAATGCTCTTGTAAATTCTTCTAAAACATCATCTATATAGCATAAAACAAGTTCTGCATCTGGTTTATTTATTTGAATGTCTAAATTTCGAGCTATGTTATAGCAATAAGTTGCAACTACTGTATTGTAATTAGGCCTGCTCCACTTACCAAATAAATTTGGAAGTCTATATACTAAAACTTTTGCTCCTGTTTCATTAGCATATTCAAACAATAAATTTTCTCCAGCTTTTTTACTCTTCCCATAAGGATTATCCATCTCGGCTTGAATAGAAGATGTAATTACAATTGGTGATTTATTATTATATTTTTTTAGCATACTTAGAACCTTGGAAGTAAACCCAAAATTTCCTTCCATATATTCTTTATCATCTTTTGGTCTATTTACCCCTGCTAGATGAAATACAAATTCGCAAGATTTAACATATTCCTCAAGTTTCGCTTCATCTGTATCTATATCAAATTCAAATATTTCGTCATATCCTTTGTTTTTTAATTCCGCAATAAGATTTTTACCTACAAAACCCTTTGAACCAGTAATAAGTATTTTCATAATCTCTCCTGCCTTTCTATTCTTTTAATTATTGTTTTGTAATAGCGGCTTCGGTTTTGGAATTAAACAACATAAGTTCTTCCCTTATATAATCTAACTTCAAAAGCTTTTCTTTAATTTCATCAATACTTAATAATTTTGTATTGTGTGAATTATATTCATTTTCTATAGAAAGTTTTTCATTACCTTCTACAAAGTATTTATCATAATTTAAATCTCTTTTATCTGCTGGTATTCTATAGAAATTACCCATATCTTCTGCATGAATATATTCTTCCTTTGTTAGAAGTGTTTCATAAAGCTTTTCTCCATGACGCGTTCCAATTATTTTTATGTCATTATCTGCATTAAATAATTCTTTAACTGCTTGAGCTAAATCGCCTATTGTTGAAGCCGGTGCTTTCTGAACCATAATATCTCCCGATTCTGCATTTTTAAAAGCAAATACTACAAGTTCTACTGCTTCATCTAAACTCATTAAAAATCTTGTCATGTTGGGATCTGTTATAGTAAGAGGCTGTCCACTTTTTATCTGTTCTACAAATAGAGGAATAACTGAACCTCTAGATGCCATAACATTTCCATACCTAGTGCCACAAATCACTGTTTTGTCAGGTGCTACCGTCTTTGATTTTGCAATAAATACTTTTTCCATCATAGCTTTAGATATCCCCATAGCATTTATTGGATATGCTGCCTTATCTGTGGACAAGCATATAACTTTTTTAACATCACATTCTATTGCTGCTGTAAGAACATTATCAGTACCAAGTATATTTGTTTTAACTGCTTGCAGTGGGAAGAATTCACAAGATGGAACTTGTTTTAATGCAGCTGCTTGAAAAATATAATCTACTCCATACATAGCATTTTTTACTGAAGCTAAATCCCTAACATCACCTATATAGAATTTCAATTTATCATTTTTATATAACTTCCTCATATCATCTTGTTTCTTCTCATCTCTAGAAAATATACGGATTTCTTTTATATCCGTATTTAAAAATCTTTTCATAACAGCATTACCGAAGGAGCCTGTCCCCCCTGTTATTAATAACGTTTTATTTTTAAACATAATATTTACCTCACTTAAATCAATTATTTATATGTTTTTCTAATATTGATACTGAATACTCAATTTTTAATTCATTTTCTATATATTTACGACCATTACTTCCTTTATCTAAAAAATCTCTATTTGCCGATATTTCTTTTATCTTATAAATAAACTGTTTAACATTACCTGACCACACCCATTCACCACATTTTGTTTTTTCTATTAGCTGCTTTATATCTGTAACTCTATCTGTAGCTGCCAGCACTGGTTTTGCATACTCCATATATGATAAAATACGAGATGGAAAATTGGGTATTGTAAATCTCGGGTCAAGTACAATTAAGCCTACATCACATTCTTTTATCATTTGTTCATACTCATTTCTAGGTAAATTTTCAATTACTAATGCATTTTTTATATTTTCTTCCTCAATCTTCTTCTCTAATTTATATCTATCGGTTCCTCTTCCAACAAAGATAAAATATATTCCACGTTCATCCTTACATTCCTTTATCGCCTCACCCAAAAGATCAATGCACTGGGGTCTACCCATATTTCCACCAAACAAGAAAATACAAGTTTCATTAGAAATACCATATCTTTTTCTCAATGGAAAACTATCAATTTTAATATTATCAACTATTTTTTTTGTATTTGGAAATATTTCAATCTTATTAGGATTTAACCAAGAATTATGATCTATTACATACTGTTTATTTGCAATTGACATACACCCAATATAATCCGAAATTTTATATAATTTCTTCTCTTTTGTAGTAAAATATTTAAACAATAATCCATTATTTTTTATAATATTCAAATCTACTGCATTTTGTGGAAAAATATCTTTAAGCAT